>JBLHNX010000034.1:0-13173 GCA_047622125.1 Paracoccaceae bacterium
CAATCACATAAAGACCTGCCGCAACCGTAATCACGATGCCGACCGCCGCCAGCCCATTTGGCAGGTCGCGAAAGATCAGCCAGCCGATCACTGTCGCAATCGGGATTTCCAGATACTGCATCGGCGCAACGGTCGCCGAGGGTGCAAACCGCAGGCTCCATGTCATCAGCAGGTGTGCAAACGTGCCAAGGATACCAAGCAGCGCCAGCAAGCCCCATTCCATACCCACTGGTATGGCGAGCGTTAGCGCGGGTATTGCAGGAAATAGGGTCAGGACAGGCAGCAACACCACCAATGCCACCACTCCGCTGTTGGCCTGCAATGTGATCGGGTCGACTTCTTTGGCGATCTGGCGGGTGACGAGCATGAACAGCGAGAACACCACTGCGACGACCAGTGGCAGAAGGGCAGGCGCGCCCACAGCGGCAAAGTTGGGTTGAACCACTAGCAACGTGCCACCAAAACCGACAACACAGGCGGCAAGGCGCTGCGGGCCGACTTCCTCGCCCAGCACATATTTTCCCAGTAACAGCATGATAAACGGCATCACGAATACAATCGCGATCGTATCCGCCAGCGGCAAAAACCGCAGCGCCGTGAACATCGCCCCGATCCCGATCATATGCAGGACCGTGCGCAGGGCCGTCATCGCGGCAATGCGGCGGGTTGTGCGCAGCGTGCCGCCCATAACGAAGACCAGCGGCACCAAAATAGCCGCCTGCACCCCGAACCGCGTCAGGATCAATTGCCCCAGCGACACAGACTCGCCCAGTAGTTTGGCCAGTGAATCGCCCATAGGGGCAAGGACACAAAAGCCAAGCATCAAAATGATACCAAAGAAGGGGCGATCAGGGGTCATCGGGGCAGGCTAGCGCCGCCGTCGCGCGACAGCAATCATATCGCTGCTGCAGGCGGGCTTTGTGTTACCAGCGGCTTGTGTGCGTTCACCCGCTCGCGGTGGATCACATAAAGGCCCGATCCGACGATAATCGTGATCCCCGTCAGGGTCAGCCTGTCGGGGAAATCGCTAAACACCAGATAACCCAGCAGCGCCGCCATAACGATTTCCAGATAATGCAACGGCGCAAGGGTGGCAGACGGGGCGAATTTCAACGCATAAGTTATCATCAGATGCGACAGCGCGGCAAAGAAACCCACGCCCAACAGCCATAGCCAGACAATCCCTTGTGGCATTGCCGGATCAAGCGTGGGCCAGCCGCGTCCATTCGCCATCATCAGCACGCACACGCAAATCAGGCTGGCGATGACCGCGGTGTGATACTGCATCGCCACCGGATGCATACGCCGCGACAACGCGCGCGTGACCAGCATATAGGCGGCAAAACTGAACGCTGTGCCAAGGGGGAGGAGGGCAACCGCGCCAAATTCAACAAAGCTTGGCTGGATCACCAGTAACACGCCTGCGAACCCGACCGCAGAGGCACCGATCCGGCGAGGGCCGACTTCGTCGTCAAAGAATATCTTGGCAAAGATCAGGATGATGAACGGCTCGACGAATACAATCGCCAAAGCATCGGCTATTGGCATGACGGCAATCGCGCCGATGAACAGATAGGTCGCCACGATAAGCAAAAGTGCGCGTGCGGTCACGATGCCCCACAGTTCACGGCGCAAACGCAAGCCAAGCCCCATCACCAGACACAGCGGCAACATCAACACCACCTGCACCAAAAACCGGGCGGTGGCGATTTGCCCCACGGGCAGCGTGTCCGCCGCCAGCTTGGCTGCCACATCCAACATCGGCCCAAACACACAGAACCCCAGCATCAAAACGATACCGGGCAAGATACGATCCGCGTCAGCGGTGGGGGCGAGTGCGCTGGTCATGATTGGGCGTTTAGGGCGGCGAGAACGACAGGTCTAGCTTGGGGGCGACACTAAGGATTATCAAACCGATCCTGCACATAACCGTCAATCACAGGTCCCAGTACCTCAAGCACCGCGCCTTTGGTCAATCGGTCCCCGTCCAAAGCCCCTACGCCGGCGCAGGTCGTTCCCCAGTTTGGCATTGTGATCAGTATACGGCGGCTGCCGCGCAGGATGTAGAGGTCGTCATAAGTTGCATCCCCCAGCAATGTCCCCAGCGCCTCATGTGCATCATCACAGCGAAACCCGCGATTGACGTCAAACATTTGCGCCAAAATGGCGACGCGCTCGGCATCAGAGTCTGAGACCAGCCGCGCCGTGCGGCAGTCTTGCGTGCCGATTGCGTTCAGCGCGGCGATAATAACCGGATCGTGGAACCCGATGGCCATCGGCAGGACCATGCCTGCCTTGCCATCGCGTGTGATCGTGAACACCATGGCATTTCCCGCCACCATACCGGCGAAAACCGCATCAGCACGGTCGGGATCGCTTACATCTACGCTATCAATGGCGGTGATCAGGTCACCAATCTGCAATCCGGCGGCCATGGCTGGACTGGCGTCATAGACCAGTTCCACGTTCAGCCCGCCCGCCACATCGCCATAGCGCATCCCGATCCAACCGATCTGGGTCTGCAAAGCGCCCAACAGATCATCACGCACCAACCAATCGGGCGCACCTAGATCGTGAACCGCAAAGGTGATCGGGCAGGGATCGCCCGCTTGGGCGGTGACTGGTGATAGCGATATAAGTGCGGCGGTAATAAAACGTTTCATGTGAAGACCTCGGCTTGAATGCCCCGATCCTAACAGTTTGGCACGTTCACCGCCAAGCCGCCCAATGCAGTTTCCTTATACTTCTCGGACATATCCACGCCCGTCTGGCGCATGGTTTCGATTGCGGCATCAAGCGGCACGAGGTGCGTGCCGTCGCCGCGCATCGACAGGGACGCGGCAGACACAGCCTTGATCGCGCCAAGGCCGTTACGTTCGATGCAAGGTACTTGCACCAACCCGCGCACCGGATCGCAGGTCATCCCAAGGTGATGTTCCAATGCGATTTCAGCGGCGTTTTCGATCTGTTCGGGGGTGCCGCCCAACACGGCACACAGGCCCGCAGCAGCCATCGCTGCAGCACTCCCGACCTCGGCCTGACAGCCAGCCTCGGCGCCCGAAATTGAGGCGTTGAATTTCACCAACCCGCCAATCGCCGCCGCCGTCAGCAAGAAGTCGGGGATTTTCGAGGGCGCGGCACCGGGCACATGATCGAGCCAATAGCGGATCGTCGCAGGGACCACGCCCGCAGCACCATTGGTCGGCGCAGTCACGACTTGCCCACCGGCGGCGTTTTCTTCGTTTACGGCCATTGCATAGGCCGACATCCAGTCATTGATCGTGTGCGGCGCGTTCAGATTCATACCGCGTTCGGCCTGAAGTGCGTCGTGGATCATCTTGGCGCGGCGTTTGACGTACAAGCCACCGGGCAGGATACCGTCGGTGACAAGGCCGCGATCAATGCAGGCGTTCATGACTTCCCATATGCGAGAAAGCCCCTCGCTCACGTGGCCTTTGCCACTGCGCGAATGCTCGTTTTCGCGCTTCATATCAGCGATGCTCAGGCCGGATTCCGCCGCCATGTCCAGCATTTCGCGCGCGGATTTGAACGGGAACGGCACGGGTGGTCCGGTATCTGTGTCCTTGCCTGCGGCCAGTTCTTGGGCCGTCAAAACGAAGCCGCCGCCGATGGAATAGTAAGTCACCTCGGTGATGGTATCGCCCTGTGCATCGCGCCCGCGCAGGATCAGCCCGTTGGCATGGCCGGGCAAGGCGGGGCCATAGTCAAATTCGAGATCGTCTGCGGGGACGAACGCCAGACGGCCTAATCCGTCGGGTTCTATGATCCCTTCGGACTTGATCCGCGCCAATTCCGCCTCGGCCTTTTCGGCATCATAGTCATCCGCGCGAAATCCGGCGAGGCCAAGGATCACCGCGCGGTCGGTCGCATGCCCCACACCCGTGAAGGCAAGCGATCCGTGCAATGATGCCTGCACGCCTGCAACCTTGAAGGGTTGCGCGCGTAGATGGTCCAGAAACCGCGCCGCGGCGACCATCGGGCCGATTGTGTGGCTGGACGAGGGGCCAACGCCCACTTTGAACATATCGAAAACGGAGAGGAACATTAGGTTGCACTTCCTTCGGGGGGATGGGGTAGGTGGGGCACAGAAAACGGGGTCGGGCTAAGGCCCTCGGTGGTTTGGGCGATGGCCGTGGCAGACCATGTATCGGCAGCGCGGGCAAAGGCAAGCAAGCGCGGCGTGCGCGCCAGATCGAACCACGCGGTGTCACCACCATAAAGCGCCAGCCAGCGCAGCATCGGCGCAAGGTAACACGCGGGCGCGCTGGGCTGTTGGGTGTCGCGCCATGGGGCGTCGTGGGCGGCGTCGAGGATATTCAACTGGGCCATGATCCGCGCGCGAGTGGTCACGCGCAGGGCTTCGGCGTCACCGCCGGTAAATTGGTCGGGGTAGAACAGCATCCGACAGGTTGGGTGCAAGGTGTTGGAGAGCCAGAACAGCCATTTCAACGCCGCTGCGCGGTCCGGTCCGCGCAACGGGAGCAACCCCGCATAATGATCCGCAACCCATAGCAATATGGCACCCGTTTCAAACAACGCGCCATCCGGCGTTTCGAGCACCGGAATCAATCCGTTCGGATTGAGCGCTAGATATCGCTGCGATTTCTGCCCACGCGCGGCGCGATCCACCAACACAGTCTGAAACGGCGCGCCCACACAATCCAGCGCCAGCCGCACACAAAGCGAGGCATTGTCAGGAGCATAATGAAGGCGTAGCGGGCTGGTCATGGCGGCAGATTAAGGCAAGGTCGCATGGATGGCCGCGCGAAAACGACCGTTTTGGGAGAAATGGGTCTAAAGGGGGATTGGCTGGTTTGCGGGACTTTGCGGTCCAGCGAGAAAGCCCCGGCTCGGCGTCCACCAGCAGAAAATAATGACCTTAAAACTCATACCCGAATGTTCTGGTTTCAAAAGCGAAATCCCTTGCGATTATTTGCTTTTCTTCATCGCCAAAAATTTGCTCGTATGGTCTCCTGTCTTTGCGGGTGCTTGATTTGGAGTTTGGTAGTTCAAGAGGTGCAGGCAGTCCAATTTTCAATCGTACTGCTTCGAGATCGTCAGTGAGGTTTTCATATTTGATCACCTGATCCACCACAATGCTCCCGTCAATGGTGTACAGTTCTCGCCCTCTATTCTGGAGGACCTTGTGACCGCCTTTATTGAGCCAGTCGATCATGAGAGGACGCGGCTCCGACTTGTTTTTCCAATAGTAAGCGGACACCGTTCTGTCCCACGGATTTCTCTCAATACAAAACTTAAAGTAGCCGTCCCAGATTTTCCGAGGGATTAGCTCGCGGATACGTGTGGCGGGCATGTGATTGAAGAACACTTCCGCCTCAGATCTCCCCAAAAGGCGATCAATCCAATTAAGAGCCGGATCCCTGTTTGCCAAATAATTCTGAGCGCCGGTATACCCCAAGGACTTGCGCGTTTTTTCATCGACCCTAGAAATTTTAGTCACGATATCGTTTGCGCCGCAAAACTTAGACAAGGCTATTTCAACTGACGTGCCTGCGGTTTTGTTTGTTTTAATAAAAATAAACTTATGCTTATGGGAGATGATCATTTCGACAGCCTATAATAAAGAATTTCGCGACGACGATAGGGTCCCTCAAAGATGGGGTAAAAAATATATAGTTGAGCGCATTTTGTCAATTGTCCGAGCACTGCCGACGGCGCCATGGTTTTACGGTTGACTGGCTCGTTGGGCAGCGCGAGGTCCATCATTAATGGCGGAAAGACCTCCGCGTCGCCTTCAAGCAAAATTGGATGCTGATGCTTATTCTTCCACCGGACATTCGCTCGCTGGAAGTTCCCCGTTTGCACATTCTTCAATAATGTTTTGTTCCCCGCCCACCGGATCTGTTTCTATTGTTACTTCTACCAGTTCGTTTCCTGTTGATGTGACCGTACCATTCGCACTGGCTTCTTCTGCATGGATGGCGGCGACCGTCAGGAGGGTCAGAAATATTGCTTGAACCATTGTTTTCATCAGCTATGCCCATTTCGGTCGTTGCGGCCAGCTTGGCCGCTGAGAGCACCGTAACATCGTTTCGCTCAACCCGTTAGCCATTCCTAGATCCCACCTGAGCGGTTCAAAATACCGACCATCCTAATTGTATCGCACTTAACGAACAATGCGCCCAACGCGGGTGCGCTGGAAGCATGTGTCAAAACTAGGTGTCTTTGAATGTCGTGAGCTTGACTAAACTCTAAAACCCAGCGTCTATCGCGTCATCTTCGTCACCAGCATCGGCGACATCAGGGACATAAGCACTAGCAGGTTCAGCCGTTTTCACGGCGCCAGCACTCACGCCAAACCCGAAGGTACCGTCACCAAAGTCATAGCCCAGATCAACGCCTGCAAAGACGTTCTCGGCCAGATAGGCTGCACCAATGGTGCCGCGCCATGATCGGGTTCCGAGCATATAGTCGACACCGACGGTGCCCGCGAATTCATCTTGCTCATCATTCGAGAAAACGCGCAAACCAATGCCAGCCTGCGGTTGACCACCGCCAAAGCTATAGGTCACACCAAATCCGACCGTGGGATCAGCGACCGCAGGCGCTGCAAGTGTTAGAAGAAGGGTGGAAAGCAATATAGTGCGCAAATCGGTCGTCCTTTACAATATGGTTGCCCCCTAAGCGGGACAGGGTTGGTGGGAATATCCGATATTCTCATGTTGGGGGTCAAGCGTGGGTTTTTGGGTCAAATATACTCCGTGGCAGAATTTAGACACTCTGGGCTCATCGCAGCCTTTCGCGCGCGGCGCGATCCACCAACACAGTCTCGAACGGCGCGCCCACGGCGTCCAAAGCCAGCCGCACACAAAGCGAGGCGTAATGTAGGCGCAGCGGGCTGGTCATGGCGGGAGATTAAGGCAAGGTCGCGTGGATGGCCGCGCGAAGGCGACCCTTTAGTGGGAATTGGGTCTAAAGGGGGATTGGCTGGTTTGCGGCACGAAGTTGCCTTTGATTGCATAAAGAAATCAAGTTCTGATAAACTTGGTCCCAAACCCAAAGCGAGAATTCTATGGATCAGTCCAACTACATTTTGAGTTTAACAACAGAAGCACTGAAAGCGGAAAATATTGGTGCTGGAAAGTGTTTTCTCTGTGGGCGGGAACCTTCCTCAGGTGTCGGTGAACATGTCATCCCCAAATGGCTACAAAGAAGGCATGCCTTGTCTAATGAACAACTCACACTTCTAAACGGCACACTGTTTTTTTATAGGGGACTGACGATACCGGCATGTACTTTTTGCAACAACTCCGTTCTTAAATCCACCGAAGATTTTGTATCACGGATGGTGCCAAAAGACATAGAAGACTGGACACCAAAACACAGCTTTGAGGTCGGACGTTGGATGTCCAAAATTCTTCTTGGAATCCTTATTAAAGAATCTTCTTTGTCTTTAAACCAAAGCCAACCTGATCAAGGTAGAATAGTTCCGCTGAACTATTTTGACGAGCTATTATTAATGCATTTGCTCATTCAATCTTGGCGAAAATCGTTAACTTTCAATTGCTTGCACTCAATACATCCCTTCACACTCTACGTCTATCAAGTCGACGAGGACCCTGAGTATGGAGATTTTGATATATCCACCAATGTACACGGAAAATCTATATGCGTTCGCTTTGGAGGCTTAGGCTTCGCTTTTGTCGCTGACGGTGGCCTTCAACATCATTCTGGTGATTTGGGCCCGTTTAAACTCGCATTCAAAAAGGTACATCCAATTCAATTCAGTGAAATTGCCGCTAGAATTCACTACAAAGCAGTATTGCGAGATGCAACACACAGCTACCTGCAACACGAAGACCATGAAAGCTTCACCTTCACTCAAACTTCGGTGTCGCCGTACTCGAACACGATATTGCAAGACGGAGCGATGCAGGTTTTTAAACCGTGGAATGACCGAGAGCTAACACAAGCATTATTGGCTTACGGAGTACCCGGAGCCGAGCAATTGATAGATGCAAGCGGTTCGGCCGTATTCACAAGATTGGTAGACGAAAACGGAACTTTTCTTCAACTACCGACAGCGGTTTCAAGGGGCGGACAGGGTATTTAGAGCTCATCGCAGCCTTTCGCGCGCGGCAGGCGCGAAAGACACCGCCTTTGGAACCTGATCACAATCTGATCCGCGCAAAGCCCCACAACCTCCATCACCGCTATCCGCATTTCTGGGGTCGCGCGGCTCGCGTTCCGGCTTTATAACCCCCACACCTGCCACATACCGGAGCTGCCCCATGACCTTTGATCTTTCCCCCATCGACAAGGCGAAATTTGCCGCTGCGAAACGAGCCACGGATTACGTCGAGGACGGGATGCGCGTGGGGCTTGGCACGGGCAGCACGGCGGCGTGGCTGGTGAAGTGCTTGGGCGAGATGGTTCAGAACGACGGGTTGCGCATCAAGGGTGTGCCAACGTCGGCCCGCACCGCGCAAATGGCGCGCGAGGTCGGGATCGAGGTGATTTCACTGGACGAGGCCAAGTGGCTTGATCTGACCATCGACGGGGCCGATGAATATGACGGCAACTTGAACCTGATCAAAGGCGGCGGCGGCGCGCATTTGCAGGAAAAGATCGTTGCGACCGCCAGCGACCAGATGGTTGTGATCGCCGATATCGGCAAGCAGGTCGAAACGCTGGGGGCTTTCCCGCTGCCCGTCGAGGTGATCCCCTTTGGCTGGCAGACGACGAAAACCCTGCTGGAAGAAACCCTGATCGGCATGGATGTGTTGGGCCGCACGACAACCTTGCGTATGAACGGTGATCATCCGTTTATCACCGACGAGGGCAACCATATCATTGATTTGCACCTCAACCGGATCGGCAATGCCCGCCAACTTAGCCTTGTGCTGAACCAGATCCCCGGTGTGGTGGAAAACGGCCTGTTCATCGACATCTGTGACGTTGTCGTGATCGGTCACGGCGATGGCCGCGTCGAAGTGCGCGACATCAATCATGGTACCGTCGAGGAAAGCCAGATCGAGTTTCTGGAAACGGATAACCTGTTTAGCGATCTTTAAGCACCGCGACACGCGCGTATAGTGCCGCTGCCCAATGGGTAGGGTGCTGGCAATCCGCTTTGCGCTATGTTCTACCCGCGCCTGAAATTGGGCGACAGATTTTCCAAGGGCCAACACATGACCGACTTTGACTATGACCTTTTTGTAATTGGCGGCGGTTCGGGCGGCGTGCGCGCGGCCCGTGTGGCGGCAGCGACGGGTGCCAAAGTGGCGCTGGCCGAAGAATATCGCATGGGCGGCACCTGCGTGATCCGCGGCTGTGTTCCCAAAAAGCTGATGGTTTTCGCCTCGGAATACCGCGACATGTTTGCCGATGCCCGCGCCTATGGTTGGGACGTAGCCGATGGCGCGTTCGATTGGTCGCGGTTCCGCGTCAAATTGCATGAAGAACTGGATCGCCTTGAGGGGGTCTATCGCCGCATTTTGGATGGCTCGGGCGTCGAGATTATCGACAGCCGTGCGACTTTGGTCGACACACACACTATCAAGCTGGCCGATGGCAGCACCAAATCCGCAAAACACATTCTTGTGGCCACTGGCGGACGCCCGCAATTGCCCGAGATCAAGGGTGCGGAGCTTGGGATAACCTCGAACGATATCTTCCTGCTGGATGCCCTGCCCAAATCTATCCTGATCGTCGGCGGTGGCTACATTGCTTGCGAATTTGCCTGCATCCTGCATGGGCTTGGCGTGGCGGTGACGCAGTTTTATCGCGGCGCGCAAATCCTGCGCGGCTTTGACGACGAAGCGCGCGGCTTGGTCAGCGAAGAAATGCAACAGAGCGGCATTGATCTGCACCTTGGCACCAACGTGCTCGAGATGGAAAAACGCGATGGTGGCATCTGGGTCAAGGCGACCAACGGCACGGAAACCACGTTTGACCACGTCATGTTTGCCACGGGCCGTGCGCCCAATACGAACGACATGGGGCTCGCCAAAGCGGGCGTAGACCTGGGCCGTCAAGGGCAGATCGTTGTTGATGACTTTTCCCAGTCTAACGTTGCATCGATCTATGCGATTGGCGATGTGACCAACCGCGTGCAACTGACCCCCGTCGCGATCCGCGAAGCGATGGCGTTTGTTGAGACTGTATTTCACGGCAATCCCACCAAGGTCGATCATAGCCTTATTCCAAGCGCGATTTTCACGCAGCCGGAAATGGGCACGGTGGGTCTATCCGAGGAAGCCGCGCGCGATATCGAACCTGTAGAAATTTACTGCACGTCCTTCAAGCCGATGCAGCAAGCTTTTGCAGGCCGCAGTGATCGCGTGTTGATGAAACTTGTGGTATCAAAGACCACCCGCACGGTGCTGGGCTGTCATATCGTCAGCCCGCATGCGGGCGAAATGATCCAACTGGCGGGCATCGCGATCAAGATGGGCGCCACCAAAGAAGACTTTGATCGCACCGTTGCCGTGCATCCGACGATCTCGGAAGAACTGGTAACGATGCGAGAACCTGTTCGGACGGCTTGAAATCCGCGAAAAACCGCACAGATTAGATACCAAGCCCAAAGCCGGGCGATGCAACAAGGGATAAACAGGCGCAATGGCTGAAAATAATGGCGGCCCCTGGGGGGGCGGAGGCAATAATGGATCAGGCGGCGGCGACGACGATGATCGTAACCGTCAAGGCGGTAATCGTGGGCGTCGTCCCGGTGAACCACCCCAGATCCCCGAACTCGACGAGTTGATGAACAAAGGCCGCGAACAGTTGCGTGTGCTGATGGGCGGTGGCCGTGGTGGTAATGGCGGCGGCGATGCTGCTGGCGGCGGCGGTGGTCCACAGATCACGCGCGGAATGGTTGGCCTTGGCGCACTTGCTGTGGTGGCCCTTTGGCTGTTCTCGTCGTTTTACACAGTGCGCCCCGAACAAAAATCGGTCGAGCTGTTTCTTGGCGAGTGTAACGAACCTTGCATCGGTGAATCCGGTCTGAACTTTGCGCCTTGGCCCATCGTGACCCGCGAAATCGTCAATGTGTCGCAAGAACGTGTGATCGAGATCGGCGAAGAAGAGGTTCCTGAACAGATCAACGATAGCCGCCTTGTCCAAAGCCAGCTTGAGGCTGACATCGGCCTGATGCTGACTGGTGACGAAAACATCGTCGACATCGACTTTCAGGTGGTGTGGAATATCACCTCTCCTGACAAGTTTCTGTTCAATCTGGCCGATCCGGAATTGACGATTGCGGCAGTGGCTGAATCGGCCATGCGCGAGATTATCGCCACATCTGAATTGGCCAACCTGAACCGCGAACGTGGCGTGATCCGTGATCGCCTGCACGAGTTGACCCAAGCGACGCTTGATAGCTATGACAGCGGCGTGAATATCGTGCGTATCAACCTTGACCAGGCCGATCCACCCGCAACGCAAGTGCAGGTTATCGACATCGACGGGCAGCAACGGCTTACCTCGCCGTTGGATGCGTTCCGCGACGTGCAGGATGCCGAACAAGAACGTATCCAGTTGCAAAACCAGGCTGACGCCTATGCTAACCGTGTGACGGCTGGAGCGCGCGGTAATGCCGCGCAAATTCTTGAAGGCGCCGAAGGCTATCGCGCCCGCGTCGTCAACGAAGCACAGGGTGAAGCCGCGCGTTTCATAAGCGTTCTGACCGAATACACCAAGGCACCCGACGTAACCCGTCAGCGCCTTTATCTTGAAATGGTCGAGGAAGTTTACGGCCGTTCCGACATCATCTTGCTTGATGACAACGGCGGCGCAGGAGGGGCAGTGCCATACCTGCCACTTGATGCCGTCCGTCGTCCAGCCACAGGGGGGGCAAACTAATGAACAAGTCAGTCTTTATTCTGCCACTTATTGTGATCTTTGTCGCGGCGATCCTCAGCTCGATCTTCATCGTGGATGAACGTGAAAAGGCGCTTGTGCTGCGCTTTGGTCGCGTGGTCCAGATCAAGGAAGACCCTGGTATCGGGTTCCGCATTCCAATGGTAGATCAGGTAATCACCTATGACGACCGGATCATTTCCATCGACATGGAAGCCCAAGAAGTCATCCCCAATGATGACCGCCGGTTGATCATTGACGCCTTTGCGCGCTACCGGATTTCGGATGTGGAACAATTCCGTCAGGCCACAGGTGCCGGTGGTGCCGCCGCAATTGCGATGGCCGACAACCGCCTTGAACAGATCTTGCGCGACAAAACACGCGAAGTTTTGGGCTCGGTCAGTTCCGGTGATATTTTGTCCACGGACCGGACCGCGCTGATGCTGCGTATTCGCAACGGCGCGATTTCCGAGGCGGCCGCGCTGGGCCTGACGGTCATTGACGTGCGCCTGAAACGCACCGATCTGCCGACAGAAAACCTCGCGGAAACCTTCCGCCGGATGGTATCAGAGCGTGAACGCGAAGCCGAAGACGAACGTGCGCGTGGCCGCGAAGCCGCGCAGCGTATTCGGGCGCAGGCCGACCGGACCGTGATCGAGCTTGAATCCGATGCTGGACGTCTGGCACGTATTGCCGAAGGTGAAGCAGACGCTGAACGCAACGCGATTTTCGCTTCCGCATTCGGGCAAGATCAGGAATTCTTTGAATTCTACCGCTCGCTCGAAGCTTATCGCGGTGCGCTAAGCGAAGGGAATACGCGCCTTGTCCTGAGCCCGAATAACGAGTTCTTTGACTACCTGCGCTCGCCTTCGGGTGCGCCAGCGGCGCAATAGGGTCACGGCCTAATGGCCACGATCCTTCTGGCTCTCGGGCTGGTATTAATAGTAGAGGGGCTGGTCTATGTACTGGCCCCTTCACTTGTTGAAGACATGCTTGCCGCCCTGCGCAATATGCCGATCGAGGCGCGGCGCGTGGCGGGAGCATTGGCGCTGGTGACAGGGCTTATCCTGCTTTGGTTCGCTTCACTTTTGGGTGCCTAACCGTTCACGCGCCAGTGACGAGATGTGCGCAAGGTTTGAGTTGCGCAACCAGCACACTATATAGATGATCACAGTAATTGCCGTTCACACGGGCGGCGTATGTATCAATACCAAGGAGATCCCCGTGACTTCAAAGGCGATCGCAGTTCAGTCTTCCACCCGTCGCAACGCCATATCTCATGCCCTCGCGGCGTTGATGATGGGCCTTGCAATTTTGGCCGTGCAGGCC
>JBLHNX010000035.1:0-13128 GCA_047622125.1 Paracoccaceae bacterium
CCTTGCCACCTGCTTTGATATGTTCCTTGACCAGCGTGTGACTGGGATTGACCGTCACGTAAAAGATTGAATCCACTTCGGCGTAGTCGGCCATTTTCAAGCATTCAATATCATCGGCATTCAACACAGCGGTTTGCGTCGCGCTTTCGATGACAACACGCTTGACGACGGCAAGTTGTTCAACCGTTTCAATGCCCCCCAAACCCAGATGGTCGGCAGATACGTTCAAGCAGGCCGCAACGTCGGAATGCTGAAATCCAAGTCCGCTACGCACCAAGCCGCCACGCGCGGTTTCCATAACGGCGAAATCGACTGTGGGGTCACGCAGCACCATTTGCGCGGACTTCGGGCCGGTCATGTCGCCTTTGACGCTCAGCTTGCCATCAACATAAACGCCGTCGGTCGAGGTCATGCCAACGATCTTGCCGCTGGTCTTCATGATGTGGCCCAGCATCCGCGAGGTCGTTGTTTTACCATTCGTGCCGGTGATCGCCGCAATCGGAATCCGACTTTGCTGTCCATGCGGAAATAGCATGTCGATGACATTTCCGGCGACATCACGCGATTGACCTTCAGAGGGTGCAACATGCATCCGAAAGCCGGGGGCTGCGTTCACTTCGACAATCGCGCCGCCAATGTCCTTGTAGGACTTGGTGATATCGTCGATCAGGAAATCGACACCGCCAACATCCAATCCTACAGCCATGATCGCACGCTCTGCCATGTCGCGGTTATCGGGGTGAACGACGTCCGTAAGGTCGATCGCCGTGCCGCCAGTTGACAGGTTGGCCGTCGCACGCAAATAGAACACCACCCCCGCATCAAGGACAGTATCGGTGGTGTGACCCGCGTCGGCGATCAGACGTTTCGCCTGATTGTCGATCTCAAGCATGGTCAGAACTTTTTGGTGCCCAATTCCGCGGCGCGGATCCTCGTTGGTGATATCCACAAGGTCTGAAATGCTATGCTTGCCGTCGCCGATGACATGGCCGGGCACGCGTTTGGCAACCGCGACCAACTTGTTATTCACAACCAACATCCGGTGATCAAAGCCAGTAATAAAGCTTTCGACCAGAATGGCAGCACTTTTTGAATGAATCTCGGCCTCGGCAAATCCCGCTTTGACCGCTTCATCCTTTAGCAGATTTATGGAAACCCCGCGACCGTGGTTGGCATCCAAAGGCTTGACCACAACAGGAAAGCCAATTTTGTGGGCTGCCTGAACCGCCTCGTCGGGCGTGTAGACAATACGCTGCTGCGGGACGGGCAGGCCAAGGTCGTTCAGCAGATTATGCGTGTCTTCCTTGTCGCAGGAAATCTCCACTGCGATATGGCGGGTTTCGGATGTGATAGTGGCCTGAATGCGCCGCTGATATTTGCCATGCCCGAATTGCACGAGCGATCCTTCGTTCAGCCTTATCCAAGGGATATCGCGGTCTTGGGCGGCAGCCACCAATGCACCCGTCGATGGGCCGAATTCCTTGCGCTGGGCATGCAGGACAAAACTGCGCAATTCGGCTTGCCAATCGAAGGCAGGGTCGAAGTCATATTCGGCCTGATCTTGCAGGGACTTTGGCAAAAGATGCATCAGCAACCGCAGCGCCAGTTCGCCTGCGGCCAATCCCACATCGCGCTGCCGATAGGCGTAAACCATATTGTATTGCCCATGGACGCCAGTGCCGCGTGTCCGCCCGAAGGTCACATCGGACCCGGCGACATTTTGCACCTCAATTGCGCAGTGCTCAAGAATGTGGCCCATCCACGTGCCTTCATCTTCGCGCAACCGCCGCAAGAATCCGCCTGTTTCGCGATACGAGCACCCGTGGTCCGATAGTCCGGGCAAGGCGGCAATCAGTGCTTCAACGAAATCAGATCCGATTTTTGAAGAGGGCCAGTCTTCCAATACCCCCAGATCAATGACGTGCCGAATTACGGGAAAACCCGCCCAGACGTTTGGGCCGACAAAAACATTGGATGAGACTATTTTCAAATGGTGACCTCGTTGATTGTGAGTGTTCCGCGACGATGCGGTGGTCTAGGCGCTTGTGATCGGCAAAGCGCAAAGCGCCAAATGCGCGTCCGGCGGATAAGCAACACGTGCCCTAAGATCATATCGACAGCCTTCGCCCAAAACGTCAAGTCGCAAGCCCAAAAGGCTGAGCGCCTCGCCCGGCTTGGCGTCCCACATTGACGAGTGGGTCATCTTGCTGGCGTCGACAACGGTAACCGTGCCGCTCCCGACCACTTCCAATACGTCGTTGGGATCAATGAAGGCGGCGGTGTCTTCGTCAATACCAAGGCCGATCAGAAACGGATTGAAGGATGATGCAGTTAGCAGGCGACCCAACCGATTTCGCTGGGTGAAGTGTTGATCGATAATGACGGCGTTCGTCAGCCCGATACCCGGTGACAGCGTAACCGCACCTTCGGCCGGGGATTCGTTGCCTTGGCCACCAGCGACCATGTGTTCTGACATGATGGACGCCCCCGCAGAGGTGCCCGCGACAGGAACACCGGCAGCGTTTTGCCGCCTGATCTTGGTCACGAGCAGTGTCCCGCCCAAAATGGCCGACAGACGCAACTGATTTCCACCCGTGATGAAGATACCGGTGGCACTATCCAGCATCTGCGAGAATTCGGGGTTCTCGCAATCCGAGCGGCGCGTAATGGGAAGGAAATCAACCTTGCCGGCACCCAGACTGGAGAAGATGCGATTGTAGTCTTCACCAGTTTCATCAAGCATCGAGGCCGTCGGGATCACAACGATATAGGCGTCCGCGCCACCCGAAAGCTCTACGAACTTGCGGTGAATTTGCATTTCCTTAACACGGTCCTCGCCACCGCCGATCGGTATGATAAATCCGCGATCGTTTTCGCTGGCCGGTGATGCTGGGCACATATTGTTTTGAAGTCCTTTGACTGCCTTAGCACGGGCCAAGATTTGCGACCCATATAGTTGATTTTATGGCGTCCGAGCGCCCGACATACCACGCCAAATGCAAGATAACATCTAAAGTCGAATATTTTTGTCTAGAAAGGTCGTATCTGCATCGCGCGTACGATCCAAGCGGCCATCATTGGCAAGCCGGTGCCCGATTTTCAGCTTATCGCGCTCAACCGATGCGGATCAGCAGGGCAAGTACATCCGAGCGGTGCACCAACCCGATGACTTTCGTCCCATCAACGACTGGAAAGACGCGGTGGGGGCACGATAGAAACTTTTCGGCAACGCTCACAACATCATCACTCTTGTCGACGCAGATCACGTCGCGCGACATCTGATCGGCAACACGGCCCATCCACTCTTGATAGTAACTCGCCTTAAGGGCGGGCTGGAAACAGTCCTTTTGGGTTAGGATACCAACAAGCCCGCCATCATCGCCGATAACAATAGCAGCGGCGGCGCGCGCTTGGACCAGCTCTGTGACTGCGCGCCGTATTGGCATGTCGGGTGTCAGGGTCGGGACGTCGTCGCGAACGATTTCGGCAACTCGGTATTGCGTCATTGCCCTGCCTCCTCGACGGCGGCGGCCATACGGCGTAGCGGACAATCCTCGCAGCGCTCCTTGCGCAAACCTGCCGTTGCCCCGCAACTTGTACGGACTGGTCCGCGCCCGAATGCAAGCCCAAGGCCAAGCCCGGCGGCGGCAAGTCCAAAGATGACGACGGCGAACAGGATTTCCATTATGACTGCCCCTTGGTCATAGCAACAAACCCGCGATTGTGCCGGTCGTAACCTGCGAAAGTGCAGCGCCGTCTTGCCCAAGAAAGAGCGCGGAAACGTCGTTTGCGCGCGCAACTGCAGGTCCGTCTGTCAGCCCCGCCGCGAAAAGTGCTGTCGCCCAACCATCGGCTGTCATGGCGTCCTCGGCAAGGACCGTAACTGACAAAAGCCCTGCATCGGCGGGCACCCGCGTGGTTGGGTCAATGATATGCCCATAGGTGCGCGCGCCAAGACCATAGCTTTGGGTGCTAAGACCGGACGTCGCAACTGCCTGTCCCGCAGGCAGGCGTAGCATGGCGGGTGCCGCGCCATTGGGCATCGGGTTTTGCACCGCAACGTGCCACACTCGCCCCGAAGGGTGACGGCCAAGCGCCCTAAGCTCTCCTCCAAGATCGAAAAGAAAGTTATCAAAACCCGCGTCCTTGGCCAGTTCAACGGCGCGATCCAGTGCACGGCCTTTGGCAATCCCGCACAGGTCGAGCGTCAGGTCGTCACGCACTTTGCCAATGCGACCGTCGCCAATGGAAATCCCGCGCCAGTCCGGTGTTCCGCCGCCCTCGATCGGTCCAAACCCCCATTGCGCAACAAGGGGGCCGACCGTGGGATCAAATGCACCCTCGCTTGATCTGGCAAGGCTCAGCGCGCTTGTCGTGACATGTATCAGTTCTGCATCGGCCAACTGCCAACCCGCGGGCATTGCATTAAAGCGGCTCAGCCCACTGTCGGCGCGCCATGGCGACATCTGTTGGTCAACCTCGCCGAACAGCCCGTCGATGTCAGCCCGCAGGCGTTCAAGGTCGGCTTGGCGCGGACCGACGACCCGCCAAGTGGTACCAAACGCAGCCCCTGAAATTGCGCCAACTGCGCCTGCATCAGCGGAGCGCGGAAAGACCAACGCGGCCCCGATCAAGCCAAGGGCGTTGCGGCGTGAGGGGCGAAAGAGTGTTGCGGTCATGTCTTAGCCTCCAAAATCGTCGTAAAAGATCGCGCGCGGTTCGACGCCGAGCCGCTCGAGCGTGCTGAGCACAGCCGAGATCATCACGGGTGGACCGCATAAATAGTATTCGCAATCCTCGGGTGCGGGATGTTTGCGCATATCAGCTGCGAGCATTTCGTGAATAAAGCCGGTCGCGCCGGTCCAGCGGTCACCGGGGGCCGGATCCGATAGTGCCGGCGTCCAGCCAAAGGTCTCGTGGGCTGTGGCAAGCGCTTCGAACTCGTCCGCGTAAAACAAGTCAGCCGCTGTGCGCGCACCATAGAAATAGCGGATGCGACGGGTGGTGCCGCGGCCAAGTTCCTGATGGATCATCGCGCGTAACGGGGCCATTCCGACCCCGCCGCCGACAAAGATCATATCGCGCTTGGTCGGTTGGATATGAAAATCGCCAAACGGGCCGGACGCGGTGACACCGTCACCGGGCTTGAGCGAAAACAACCACGACGACACGATACCGGGCGGGATTTCCGCTTCTTGTCCCGCTGGCGGCACGGCAAGCCGGATATTAAAGACCGCGCGGCCAGTATCCTCGGGGCGGCTGGCCAGCGAATAGGCGCGGGTGACGTCGATATCGGACGTGACGTTCAGCCCTTGCCAGCCATTGATATCCCACGCATCGCGAAATTGCGGCTCAAGCGCGAGGCTCGCAAAGTCGAGCTGATAGGCAGGTGAGGTGATCTGCATAAAGTCGCCTGCCCTGAAAGTCGTTGGGTGGTCGGCAGGCAAATCAAGCACAATTTCGCGGATCAGCGGCGCGAGCATACGGGTCGATGAAACGGTGCAGGTCACACCGCCACCCGCGCTTAGGATATCATCTGGCACTTCCACCGCGCAGTCGCCACGCAGGGTGGTCTGACATGCAAGGCGGACATGCGCGCGTCTTTCTTTGGGGGACAGCACGCCGCGCTCGGTTGCTTGTGGCGCGCCGGCGCCCTCGCCTGTCACCGTCACACGGCACAAGCCGCAGGTGCCTGACCCACCACAAGCCGCTGGAATGCGGACCTCGGCGTTGTGTAAAACATCAAGTAGTTTGTTGCCCCGCTGCGTCGCGATGTGCATCGCCCCGTTCACAGTGACGTCGATATTACCTTGCGGCACCAGCCTGCGCCGCACGACCAAAAGGCCAATGGCAAGCCCGACCACGAGCGCCGCGATAATCGCACTGCCAAGGAGTATCTCGGTCATGGCGAAGCCGCCATTTGTGCAAAGGATGCAAAGCCCAGTGACATCAGCCCTGTCAGGATGAAAGCGATACCAAGCCCGCGCAGGCCCGCTGGCAGATCAGCATAAGATAGCCGCGCGCGGATCGCGCTTAGCATGACCACGGCAACAGCAAATCCCACGCCGCTGCCCAGTCCGAAAATGGTGGATTCCCCAAGGGTGTAATTGCGCTCGACCATGAACAGACTGCCTGCAAGGATCGCACATTGCACGGTCAGAAGCGGTAGAAACACGCCAAACGCTGCGTGGATTGCGGGAAAGAACCGATCAAGCAGCATTTCAAGCAGTTGCACCGTGGCAGCGATGACCCCGATGAAGGCGATCAACGCCAGATAGGACAGATCAAGCTCGGGGTAGCCCGCCCACTCCCACGCGCCGGGTGCCAGAAGCCTGTGATAAATGAGGTTGTTGAGCGGCACCGTGACGCCCAAAACACCTGTCATTGCGATGCCAAGTCCAATTGCACTTTCGGTGCGCCGTGACAAAGCCAGAAAGGTGCAAAGCCCCAGAAACAGCGTCAGTGGCATGTTGTCGACAAACGCCGCGAACAGGAAAAAGGACCATGCGTCGTTCATTCCACCGGCTCCGGTAGCATGGGGGGCGTGTGATCGGGTGGTTCGGCCTGTTCGGTCCGCATCGTGCGGGCGGCCCAGACCAACCCGCCAAGAAGGAAGAACGCGGACGGCGCGAGCAGCATCAAGCTAAGCGGCGTGAACCAGCCACCCTCGCTTGCCAAGGGCAGCATCTGGATGCCGAACAGTTGCCCTTTGCCAAGCAGTTCGCGAATTGTCCCGATCACGATCAGGACCAACGAGTAGCCAAGCCCGTTGCCAAAGGCATCAACCATCGACGGCAGTGGCGCGTGAAAGCGCGCGTAGGCTTCGGTGCGACCAAGGACAAGACAGTTCGTCGTGATCAGCCCGACGTAGACCGAAAGGGCGCGACTGATGTCAGCGAAATATGCCTGCAAAATCTGGTCGATCACAATCACCAGCGAGGCAACGATCACGATCTGCACGATCAGCCGGATAGTATCGGGGATGTGCCGCCGGATCACGCTGATGATACCTGCCGCCAGCGTCAGCACCACGGTCAGCGATACCGACATCGTCAGCGCGGTGGCCAGCGTGGTTGTCACCGCCAGCGCCGAGCAGATACCCAAGATTTGCAACGTGACCGGATTTTGCCGGATCAGCGGTTCCGTGAGCGTTGCCCAAAAGGTGTTGCGCGCGGCCATGGCTTAGAATTCCCCGCGCTGGATCGCTCCGAGGAGTGGCCCATAGCCGTTCGGCCCCAGCCAAAACCGCATCATGCCTGTGACGCCGCGACCAGTGCGTGTCGCGCCAGTGATGCCGTCCACTTCGTAATCTGTGGTCGCACCACCGCGGGCAACGCTAAACTGCACTGCGCCGCTATCGTCACTTATTGTCGTCCCGGGAAAGCTTTGCTGCCACGACCGGTCCTCGATCCGACCACCCAGACCGGGGGTTTCGGAATGCTGTGTGATCGCGATGCCAGCGATTGTGTTCATATCCCCGTTCACGGCAAGTATCGCGTCGATCCGCCCGCCGTATCCCTGCCCCGCGACCGGCAGCAGCACCAGCGATATATCCTCGCCCTGACGCAGTAAGAATATTTGCGCATAATTTGGCCGTTGGCCAAGTCCGGCAAGGTCTGCGCCAGCATCAAGTACGGTCCAGTTCGCTTGATCGGTCAGCGTTGCATCTAGCGTTTCGGCGGTGACATCTTCGGCGGCGCGCCCGCGTTCAAGGTCGATCACGACCGTGGATAACGTCCCGCCGGATTCCTCCAACAGCGCCGACATGCCGGGAATTCCGCGCACCAGATCACCGATCCGCGCCTGTTCTTCGGCGGCGCGGTTGGCCGTCTGGATCGGGCGCAAAACAACAGTCGCGCTACTGACCAGCACGGCACAGACCGCCGACACAAGAAATGCCACGATGACAGTCTTGGTGCGGCTTTCATTTGGCAGCGCAAGCAAACGACGCCACGGGTTCCAATCAGTTTCGGCCATGACGCCTCCTGCGTTGCGCAATCCAGAGTGAAACCGCTATTTCATCAAGAAGCGGCGTTGCCAGCGATGTCAGCAGCGCCGCCGCGACCGCAATTTGCACAGGCGCGGCACCGTTCCAGCCTGTGGCAAACATAAGTACGAGACCGCCGTAGAGCATCCCGTTCAACCAACGACCAAGGGTCGTGGACGCGCTTGTCACCGGATCGGCGACAAGCAGCACCAGAACAAGCCCAGCCACAGGCAAGACGCTGTCATCAAGGGTGACTCCGGCGGCAAATACACCCAGCCCGACGATAAACGCGCCGGCCAGAACGGCGGCGGGCATCGCACCAGTCACAACACCGATCAGCACCGCAGGGATCGCGGCCCAAATCACGGGATCATCAAAGCCGGGCCATGCAAACCCCGGAAAGCCAAACCCAAGGAACGACAGGGCAACAGTCGCCGGATTAACGACATTCCTGCCCCATCCGCCAAAGACAAGTTCGCCAATGACCGCCCCAAAGCTGATCCCCAAAACAAGGCGGGACACGCCCAAATCTTCGGGCGCCAACATCGCGATGGCCAAAGCCGTGACCACAGCGGCAAATGATGGGGGCTGCGCGCGCGCAAGCATGAACACCAAATGCCAGACCGCAAGAACAAGCACGGCAAGCCCAAGTTGCGCAAGGGCCCCGGTGCCACCATAGAGCAGCCAGAAAAGCGCCAGCGGCATATAGGCGGCCAGCAACATCAACGCGACGGTTTCACGATCCCACAATCCCCGCATCATGCTGCGAACTCCGTGCGGATACGGTCAAGCATACCGCGCAACAACTCGGCCAGTTGCGCATCACCGCCAAGCACATAATCAGCAAGGCCAAGGTCTTCTTCCAAGAGCGACAAAACACCGAGCTTCATCGCCATCTCGTCGTCACCCGAACTAAGGGCGCGCACGAACGGGACGGCAGGAAGGGCGGCGCCGAATGCATGTGTCAGGGCAGCCGTTGGAATAACCGGCTTTGGCAGGCCCGAATGCGTCAGGGCAGCAACGAACCAATGCGGCGGCTTGCCTTTTTGCTGTCGCGGCAGAACCGTTATCTGCCTGTGGCGCGGGGCGAGCCAATGGGCGTCGTGTCCGTCAAGCGGCGATCCTGACATCAGCATATGCGCCCCCGGCGCAACAGCGCGATGCGTCAACTCGCGCAGGTCTGCACCCGGTTGGGTGCGGATCAGCCTGCTCTCGCGTAGACCCGCGCCAGCAACGCGCACAAGACGGGTCATCGCCAGAACGCCGGTGGCAAGAAGATCACCGAGTGCCGCAACATCTTCGGCGTGGATATCCCAAACCGGAGTCTCGATTGTCGCAGGTGCAAGAGCGTGAATACGAATGCCAGCAGAACCCTGCGGGTGGCGCGCGCCGCAATCGACAGCACGCACGCGCCCGTTCGCAAGTCCGGCTTCAAAAAGGGGCGGTCCCGATTGCTGGCAAACAAGGACGGGTCCATCTGTCAGCAGGGTCAAAGCTTGCAAGCCACGCGCAAACGCCTCGTGGCGATCTGCAAGCGCTTGACGCGGATCAGGGGCGAATGGCCGCGTGTCGACCGCCATGACGACGATTGCGGCGGGACGTTCATCCTCGGCCGGCATTCCGCCAAAAGGGCGCCGTCGCAGCCAAGGCCAAAGTCCGGCATTTTGCATAAGGTGGCGCAGGTCCGGTTCGGTTGTCGCGCTGGCGCGATCGTGCCGCACCACGTCACCACCTGTTTCGCGAAACAGCACGATTTCAGAAAGCTTGCGACCGGGCTGAAGCGAAATTCGCGCCACGCGCCCCGGCATCGGCGCAACAAACTGCACATGCGGCATGTCACGCAGACAGGCGAGCGGCGCGCCCTGATTGACAAGCTCGTCCTCTTTCACAAGTGCCGTAATGCGAAGGGTTTGGCCAATCGAAGTCCGAATTCCAGCCTCTTGGGTGATCACCTCGACCGGATCCGCTGTATCGACAGGCGGGGACGCAAATCGTGGTGTCAAACCTGATCCAAACATGGGGGCTGGCATCGTTCCTTTCTTGCGCCACACCCCATTTGAACGGGGCGAAATGCATAGCACTGGAAATTTCCCTGTAATTATAACAGAAACGTGATTACAATAAAATCTCAGATTTTGGCTTTAGCGGAGACTCGATCATGAAGAATTTCTCTCGGATTTGCACTGTTTTATTAGCCATGACGATGGTTCTAATACTCCTCTTTAATGCGCGCGGTGTGGTTAGCCAAAGTTCTGACGGCGAAATCACGGACGCTGCAAGTGCTGATGCCATTCCCTTTGCGCTTCCGCAGTCTGGCCCATTCGAACCTGCGGATATCAAGATCGAAAACGACGAAGCGATCACCAATTGGTTCCGTTCAGCACACGCCGATGCAGCAGCCGAGGCGTTTGTGCATTGGGACGAAGACGAAGAGATCGCGCCCGCTTGTGCCACTTGCCATTCCGGCGAAGGGTTCCGCGCCTTTCACGGCCTTGATGGCAGCGAACCCGGCGTCGTCGAATCCCCCATCGACACGGGTGGCGTTGTTGATTGCGGCACATGCCACAACGCTGGTCTGGCCGAAATCACAGAAGTCGCATTTCCCAGTGGCCTGATGCATCCCGTTCAAGGGGTCGAGGCGTCTTGCATGACCTGTCACCAAGGGCGCACCGCTGGCGTTGATGTTCAATCAAAGATCACCGGCATGGACACCGACACACCCAATGCAGAACTGCGTTTCGTGAACCCCCATTACGCGACCGCTGCGGCCACATGGCTTGGCGGATATGGCGGCGCTGGGTATCATTATGACGGACGCGACTACTCAGGACGCTTCTTTCATGCGCGCCCAGTTTCGACCTGTAATTCGTGTCACGAGCCGCATACGCTTGAGGTTGAATTTGAGCCGTGCCTGACCTGTCACCAAGGCGAAAGCCCCGAAGATATCCGCATCTCGCGTCAAAGCTATGACGGCAGCGGAAATACGTCGGTTGGTATCCGCTCTGACATTCAAGCCAACGCCGCTCTGCTCCTCGACTCCGTCAAATCCTATGCCGCCGATGTTGCTGGTGCGCCGATGGTCTATGATGGTCATCGCTATCCCTACTTCTTTGCGGATGCGAACCAGGACGACGTTATTGACGAAAACGACGGTCAGGCTGTGGCCTATAACGGATGGACGCCGCGCAGCCTGCGGGCCGCCTATAACTGGAAGCTTGTTACAGCAGATCCCGGTAGCTATGCCCATAATCCGCATTACGTGCTGGAGCTTCTCTATGACTCAATCGAGGATTTGAGCGGCCCCTTGGGTATCGACATGGAAAGCCTTAATCTCCTGCGATAGCCGATCCCCGTCTAAAATACGTCGGACCTGGATGCGCCTTGGTCCGACACAAACAAGGGATTGAAGCAGGCAATCTCGCGGTCCATCCCATCGGCTGTTAGAATCGGCTTTTCGGCACGACATCGGTCCGTCGCAAAACCTCACCGCTCGTGAAAGGCACCCCCAACGGAAGGCCAAACGGCCATGATCACCCGCGAAAGGTTGGACCGATCTTTTCTGGCGTTATCCGGCGTCTGTTTGCGCGTCTGTTTCTGCTGAACGCCTTACGTCGGGCTTCAAAGTTATTCCAAAAATAGACGCAGCGGTGTGACTTTTGAACAGGGTCGAAACATATCGGCGATTTGGCAAACACCGCTTGCAGCGCGTAAGGGTCGGCCAAGGCAAGAAGTCGGCGCACGACGTCTCTATTTCTGCGCAGCATGTCCGCAAGGAGCGAAAACCCCGAATACCGGACGCCATTGTCGTTACCGCCCGATAGCTTGGTGAAATAAACGGTATCGGCCATGGCCATCGCCACGAGGTCACCCAGTAGATCGATATTGGAGTCACCATAGACGGTCTTGTCCGCCTCAAACAGCGGCACCCCGCCAAGGTCCGGGATATCGGACACGCTTAGGACAGTCGTGCTTGGGTGCAAAATAGAGACCGCCGCGTCCTTTGCTTCGCGACTGTCCGAGCAAATCAAAACCCGCCGCCCGCGCAGTGTCGGTCGCAATTCCAGAAGGAAGGCTTCGAAATCTGTCTCGTAGTCTGAATGGCGCAGATGCACGGCATCATAGCCCCGACCCAGCGGGATCAGGCGCGAAACAATCTGGTCGGCGATCTCGGCTCGCAGCATCGACAAACGCCGCAAGCCATTAAGTGACGCATATCCGCCACCTGCCTGTTCATAGACAAGCACCTGCGCCTCGTGATCTTGGGCATGATCAAAATCTATGACCTGCCCGCTGGCACGATCCGAGAAATTCTTGATGGTCGGGTTCCATACGGCCTCGTAAGTAGCCACGCGCTGTAAGAGCGCCGACGGGAATACAGACGATGCCGCGTCCAACGCCGGTCCCATGTCATCGCGCCAAGGCAAGACCGCGCATCCCAGCCCGCCGCGCAGATCAAAGATGTCATCAATCTGCACGTGCAGGCCCGATCGCGACATATCAAGCAAGAGGACCCGACCGTATTTCTCGGCATACATGGCCGATTTTTCCAACTGAACCATGGCGTCATTAAAGCCGCCACGTGGCCGTGACAGCAGGTAGCGTTTGCCGGTGTCAAGTTGCATCGCTTGCCCCGGCACTTTCCTGACGCGTGACCTGATCCGCGATCCATTCATATGTGGGGCGCAGGCCGTCCTTTAGTCGTGCGGCGGGTGACCAGCCAAGCCGTTGCGCAATAAGCCGGTTATCAGACACCCGGCCGCGCACCCCCATTGGGCCGTCAATCGACACCTGTGAAACACGTTTGCCTGCCAACTTCGAAATCAGCGTGGCAAGGTCGCTGATCGAAATCAGCTCATCCGATCCGATATTGAGCGGTTCGCCAACGTCTGAGCGCATCAGCCGCAGGGTGCCTTCAATACAGTCATCAATATATAGGAACGACCGCGTTTGCTGTCCGTCACCCCATATTTCAATTGCGCCATCCTGCTGTGCCATCGCGATCTTGCGGCACAGGGCTGCCGGAGCCTTTTCGCGCCCGCCAGTCCAGGTTCCCATCGGCCCAAAGATATTGTGATACCGCGCGATCCTGCAATCAAACCCGTGGTTGCGCTGGAAGGCTTGATAAAGCCGTTCAGAAAACA
>JBLHNX010000036.1:0-12848 GCA_047622125.1 Paracoccaceae bacterium
CGCGCGCGCAACGACGGATCACGCCCGCCTGCAATCAACTGGCGGGTCTGGGTGAAAAATTCGATCTCGCGTATGCCGCCGCGCCCCAACTTCATGTTGTGACCGGGCAACGACAGCTTGCCGCCCAGCCCTTTGTGATCGCGAATGCGCAGGCGCATGTCATGGGCATCTTGGATCGCAGCGAAATCCAGATGTTTACGCCACACGAACGGCGTCAGCGTCCTCAAGAACCCCTCGCCCGCTTTGATGTCACCGGCACTGGCGCGTGCCTTGATATAGGCGGCACGTTCCCATGTGCGCCCGACGCTCTCGTAATAGCGTTCGGCGGTTTCCATCGACAGGCACACCGGCGTCACACTGGCATCTGGGCGCAGACGCAGATCGGTGCGAAAGACGTATCCCCCCGCCCCAAGATCAGACAGGATCGCCGTCATTTTGCGGGTCACACGGATGAACGCAGCGCGGGCATCGTGGTAGTCATCAGGGGCAAAGCGCGTTTCATCGAACAGGCAAATCAGGTCGATATCTGACGAATAATTCAGCTCGTAAGCGCCCTGCTTGCCCATTGAAAGCGCGACCATGCCGCCCGAAGTTTGTGCATCCGTTTCATCCATCCCCGGTAGTTTGCCGCGGGCTATTTCAGCGGCCACAAGGCGGCGGATGCAGGTATCAACTGCACCATCAGCCAGATCGGTTATGGCTTTGGTGACAGTTTCCAGCGGCCAGACGCCACCCAGATCAGCCAATGCCACCAGCAGCGCCATGCGGCGTTTTGCGGTGCGTAACCCAAGATTGAGGTCAGCAAGCGGCATTGCGGCGACGCCAGCCAGAATGGCATCGCGGGCGGCTTCGGGGCTGTCGATGTTTTCGCACAACCAATCGCCGTCGGTCCGCATCAGGTCTAGCAAATAGGGGCTGCACCCCGCCGCACCAGCGATCAATTCGTGCAGGCCCGCGTCGATATCTGGCAAATGCGCAAGCCCGTCCGCCCCGCGATCAGGATCAAAGGGGCGCGGCGCGCGTGTCATGCGGGATGCAAATGTCATGGGCGCACAATGGATTCGCGCGCGAGGCTGGTCAATCGCACAAACGCTTGGCAGGGTAGCGCATTGTGAGGCGAAGGGCCGCGCCTGATCCGGGGTCAGCGTGGCGCCACGCGCAATCACTGAAACTTTCCTGTCTTGCGCACCATTTGCCACATCAAGATAGGCCGCGATGCGCGCTCCCGTGGGAAAGGTCGGGCGTGGCCCGCGCTTGCAGCACATGCCAAGGTGCGATTATCCCTGCTAAATCAGAGTAATGTAACAAACATTCACATTAGCCCTTGAAGGTTCCGCGGTCATACCCCATCTGTTGTAATGTGAAAGGCATTCACATCAACTGAAACACAGCATGGAGCACCCTGATGACCACCTCTTCCACCAACATCGACTATAACGCGCCCTACGCACAAGAAGTGCGCTCGGGTGGATTTTTCGCCCGCACCGAGGCCTGGCTTGATGAGCGTGGCAAAGGTGCATGGATCGCCGCAATGGTCCTGGGCTTTATCTTTTTCTGGCCCGTCGGCCTTGCCCTGCTGGCCTATATGATTTGGAGCAAACGTATGTTTTCTGGCAAATGCGCCTCGCGGCGTCACCGTCACAGCCACCTTCGCAGCACGATGAAATCGTCTGGCAACACCGCTTTTGACGCCTACAAGACCGAAACCCTGCGCCGTCTTGAGGACGAGCAGCAGAACTTCGAAAGCTTCCTTGAGCGTCTGCGCGAAGCCAAGGACAAGTCCGAGTTCGACCAATTTATGGACGACCGTGCCAAGCGCCCGACGGACGATGGCGACCACAAAGAAGAAGCCGCCTAATCCAACCCAATCGTGGCCCCTGCTGATGCGGGGGCCACATTCCGTTTTGTCAAAAGGACCACAGAAATGACCGCCGCCATGGCCCAAAATACCGCCCTGCCCGATCCAGACCGCCACCCGGAATTTTATGACAGCGTCATTCGCAAGCGCCTACTGGCGTGGATTGCGGATGTGACGCTGGTCGTATTCTTGGCGCTGATCGCCACGCCGTTTACGGCTTTCACCGCCATATTCTACTTTCCAGTCCTGATGATCGTGATCGGCTTTATTTATCGCTGGTCAACACTCGCAAGCGGATCTGCCACCTGGGGCATGCGTCTGATGGCGATCCAACTGCGTGAAAATGACGGCGCGCGCTTGTCGGGCAACACGGCCTTACTGCACACGCTGGGCTATTACATCTCTATGGCGATAGCACCGTTGCAGTTGATTTCAGTTATCCTGATGGTCGTGAACCGGCGCAAACAAGGGCTAAGCGATGCAGTTCTGGGTACCGCCGCGCTGAACCGGATGGCCTGATATCGCCCCAAATAGCAGGGTTGGCGTGGCAGTGATCCGTTGCTAACCTACGCAAGACAAACGCGAACAGGTTAATATGCGCCACACGCTTCCCATTGCGCCGCAGTTCTATGTGACGGCCCCGCAGCCCTGCCCCTATCTTGACGGGCGCATGGAGCGAAAGCTGTTCACCGCCTTGCAAGGTGACAGCACAGAACAGCTCAATGACAGTCTGTCCAAGCAAGGGTTCCGCCGGTCGCAAAACGTGCTTTATCGCCCGTCCTGTGCGGAATGTTCGGCCTGCCTGTCGGCGCGCATTCGTGTGGCGGATTTCGCACCTTCGCGCAGCCAGCGGCGTGTGAGCAAACGCAATGACCACCTGACACGCCGCGCGATGTCGCCTTGGGCTACCGAGGAACAATTTACGCTGTTTCGCGACTACCTTGATAGCCGCCACGCCACTGGTGGAATGGCCGATATGGACCTGTTCGAATTTGCCGCCATGGTCGAAGAAACACCCGTGCGCACCCGCCTAATCGAATACACCGACCCCGATGCGCACAATGATGTCTATGACGGGCTGGCTGCGGTCTGTTTGACCGATATCCTCGAGGATGGCCTTAGCATGGTCTATTCCTTCTTTGCGCCTGAACGGCAAAAGCATAGTCTTGGCACACATCTGATCCTTGATCACATCGCCATCGCTCGCGAAATGGGCTTGCCCTATGTTTACCTTGGCTATTGGGTGCCCGGCAGCCCCAAGATGGACTACAAGTCGAAATTCAAAGGGCTTGAGATTTACCGCAAAGGTGCGTGGCAGGATATCGGCGATCCACAAAACTATAGCGCGGATACGCATCCGCTGTCAGTCGCACCTATTGCCGAACAGGTTGCGCAGATCAGCCTGCCGGGTAGCCGCAGCGTTTAACCCCATATTTCCAAGGGTGGCCGGCAAGTTGGATCAGGGCGGGGCAAATTGAAACGCAAAAGGCAGGCCGTTTCGGACCCGCCTTTTCCATGTCTGATATGACCGCTTAGTTGATCAGGTTTGGCACAATCGTCACCACGCCCGGGAACAGGGTCAGCAAGATTAGCCCACCCACTTGGATCAACACAAACGGCAGCACACCGCGATAGATGTGGCCTGTCGTCACCTCGGGTGGGGCGACCCCGCGCAGGTAGAACAGCGCGAACCCGAACGGCGGCGTCAGGAAGCTGGTTTGCAGGTTGACCGCGATCATGATCGTCACCCATTTGGGGTCCATCGTGCCGCCGTAAATCACGGGGCCGACAATCGGGATCACGATGTAGATGATTTCAAGGAAATCAAGCACGAAGCCCAGCACGAACAGCACCAGCATCACGACAAAGAATACTTTCCATTCATTGTCGAAACTGCGCAGGAACTGCTGGATATAGTGTTCGCCACCAAAGGAAATCACCACAAGGTTCAGCATCTGTGAGCCGATCAGGATGGTGAACACCATGCTGGTCACTTTGGCCGTTTCGCGCACCACCGGCGACAAAATCCCGCCCGAGAACAACACCCAAAGCGCATAGCCCATCGAGAAGATCGCAAAGAGGAACGCACCAAATGCCACGAGGAAGGCGATGTAATCCTCGACCGCGACGTTTTCCTGACCCAGGCGCATGTCAAAGTTCACGCCGACGATCAGCATTAGCATCACGGCAGCCGTGCCCATCAAGATAATCTTGCCCGAACGTTCTTGGTCGCGCAGCTTGCGATACGCCGCGAGCATGATTGCCCCACCGGCCCCCAACGCGGCAGCAGGTGTCGGGTTGGTGATCCCGCCAAGGATCGAGCCAAGCACGGCAACGATCAACACCAGCGGCGGAAAGACCACCCGCAACAATTCATTTGTCGCAAGCCGTTTCACAGCATCACGCAACCCATACGCCGCAACTAGCAGCGGAATGACAATCAACACCGTCGTCAAACCGGGCGACGCCAACGGGCCGATAAACAGCGCATCGACAAGCAAGACACCCAGAACCCCGGCCGCGCCAATCAACAACGGACGTGGATCAGCCGTGGGCATGACCCCGCGCGCGGTGGTCAGAACCAACCCCAGCATAAGTGCGGCAATGGCAAGCCCCGTGCCGATCAACGGTGCATTCGCGACTTTTTCTACGACCAGTGCTTGGCGTTCTTCGTCGGTGAACTGGTGCGCCACTTCGACGCCACCGGCATCATCAATCTCGCTTTGTTGCGTGATCGCAAAATCCCAAGCCTCTTGGCCGTGCAGTTCGATCATCGCATCGGCACATTCGTCGCCGACGTTGGTGCGCAGGCTCGCGCTTTGGCCCGCGTCCGAATAGCTATCCACCAGCACCGATTGCGATCCGATCAGGCCGACGTTGCCCAGCAACATCACACCCGCGATCAGACCCACAGGTGCGAGAACAAACCATGTCAGCCCTTCATTGCGGGTAACCACATTGCCACTGGTGTCTTCGGCAAAGACGACGGCAGGTGCCTTAAGTGGATTAAACAGCGCGTAGACGAAGGCATAAGTCGCATAAAGGAAGGCCAGCAAAACACCGGGTAGCAGGGCCGCCTGAAACAGCGTGCCAACCGACACCACGGCGGGTTCGCCCAAATAGGTCAGCGCATCAGTACACCCTGCGGCAATCGCACGAGATTCTTGTGCGGCTGAATAGATATCCCCCGCCAATGTGCCCAGCAAAACGATCACGATCGAAGGCGGAATAATTTGCCCCAAGGTGCCCGACGCCGCGATAACACCTGTCGCCAAAGCTGGCGAATATCCATTGCGCAACATGGTCGGCAAGGACAGCAGGCCCATCGTCACAACGGTCGCACCAACAATACCCGTGGACGCGGCAAGGAAGGCACCCACAACAACAACCGAAACGGCCAGACCACCGGGAAGCGGGCCGAAAACGCGGCTCATCGTGGTCAACAAATCGTCGGCAATTTTCGAGCGTTCCAACGTGATGCCCATCATCACGAACATCAGCACGGCCAGCAGCGTTTCAATCGACTGCCCCGCCAGCACCCGTTCGTTCATACGGTTAACGATAAAGGACACGTTGCGATCAAGCGCCACTTCCCAGCCTTGGGAAAACACAGGTTCGGCAAAGCGCGGTAATTCGGGGAAACGGAACACCGATATACTGTCGGGTTTTATCCCTTCGGCAATGAGTGCTGCATATTCCGCGGTGCTTTTGTCGATCCCTTGGTGGATCAAGTAGCCGCCACTATCCAGTGCCGCCACAATCGCAAAGGAAATCACCGCTGAGCCACCAATGGCAAAGGCCACCGGAAAGCCCGACAGGATCCCTGCAAAAAGACACAAGAACACGATAATCAGGCCAAGTTCGACGCCATCAAGTCCGAAGAGCATAGGGGTTCTGCCTTTGAATTAGTGAATTTCGGCCGCGAGTTCGGCTTGCGCGTCACCCATTACATCTTTGTCGTGGTATTTGCCCACGCTATCGGGCCCTTCTTTCCACTCAAGGTACGAGCGAAAGAAGAACGCGACCGCTTGCAACATCACCATTAGGGTGAAGGTTACGAGCAGCACTTTGAACATGAAGTAGGCGTTAAAGCCGTTCGGGCTAAAGCCGATGGTTTCAACGTTCCAGCGCAGCGCGCGGGCCTTGTTCACCAACCGTTCAAGCGAGTCGGACGCCGACGGGTTGGGCACCACAAGGTGACGCCACATAAAGAACCAGCCATACATCCACGTCAGCACCGCTGCGGGTACCATAAAGAACAGGCTGCCGAACATGTCGATGATGCGCTTTTTGCCGTGGCTTACGGCGGAATAGACCAGATCGACACGCACATGCCCGCCCTGCACAAAGGTGTAAGTGGCACACATGCACACGATCAGCGCGTTATAGAATTTCAGCTCTTCGGCCCACCAGCTCACGTCCTTGGTAAAGACAGCACCAAAGCCAAGACTGATTTCGGCTACGGCAAAGACGCGTTGCATAAAGATGATGACGATTTGTTGTAGCACCATCAGCAGACCGGCCCATGCGAAAAAGCGGCCAACCTTATTGGCGAACCCTTCAAGGACACGCACACAGCCCCACATAAAATGGTTCCTGAGCATGCCGACCGCTGTGACGATCAAGAACAGCACAAAGACCGCAAAGAACAGTTCGACCGAAGCACCGTAATAGATGAACCGCATCAGCGATTCCTTGTCCTCGGTGGTGTTGGCCCATGTGAGCCAGTCCAGCCATGACGCCGGATGGGTGATCACAAAGATAATATTGTAAAAGGCTTCGATCAGATTGCCAAAAAGCCAGCCCAAGGCCCCAAAGGCCTCCAGGGCGGTGATTTTCTGGATCAGCCAGGTGTCATACACCGGCCAGAATCCTGTCAGGACGTCTTGTTCCATCTGCCCATTGCCCCCAAATCTGGAAAGTCACGTTGCGCCACACAGCCCCGATGGCTGCGGTTGCGCGAAACCAGCCCCCGCAACGCGGGAGCTGGAAATCTTAACAAACCAAAAGGTTTAGCCGGCGATACGGCTACGCTGATCGGTAAACGCCTGATCCGATTGACGGATCCAAGCAGAGGACGACGCGACAGATGTCTCAAAGCTTGCACGGATGCGTGCATAAAGCTCGTCATCCATGAACTCGTCCAGCGCTTCTTTTGCGCCGACCGCGAAGGCATCCCAAACGTCGTCAGGGAACTGCATAACCTTAGTGCCACCCGAAACGAGGCGGTCCAGAGCCGCGCCGTTGTTGGCGTGCGACTGGGTCAGGCTCCACTGGTGCGTAGCAGCAGCACAGTTCTCGACAATCGCCTGATGCGCAGGCGACAGGCTATCCCAAACGTCACGGTTGAAGGCCGAGTTAAGTGCCGAACCCGGCTCGTGCATGCCGCCTGTGTAGTAGAATTCACAGACTTCCTGCAGGCCAAGACGTTCATCGGCAAATGGGCCGATCCACTCGGCACCGTCAATCGCACCGGACGACAGCGCTTGGTAGATTTCGCCACCAGGCACGTTTTGTACGGATGCACCGGTGAGGCCTAGCGCTTTACCGCCAAGACCCGGCATACGGAACTTCAGACCCTGAAGATCGTCAGCCGAGTTGATTTCCTTGCGGAACCAACCACCTGGCTGGGCACCAGTGTTGCCGCACAAGAACGACTTAAGACCAAAAATCTGGCCCAGTTCGTCGTGCAGGTCAGCACCGCCACCATGGTAATACCAAGTCGCAAGTTCCTGAGCAGTCGCGCCAAATGGCACAGCTGTATAGTAATAGAAGCCGGGATGCTGGCCACCAAAGTAGTAGTCTGCCGAGTGATAGATGTCGGCCTGCCCTGCGGACACGGCGTCAAACACTTCGAAAGCACCTACAAGCGAACCTGCCGGCTTTTTGTCGATAGTCAGCGCACCATCAGTGGCTGTCGTAACGGCTTCGGCAAAGCGGACAGCCGCATCGTCAAACACGGCGAAACCGTCTGGAACGGATGTGACCATGGTCAGTGTGCGGTTGCCTTGAGCATAAGCAGGTGCGGCCAGAGTTGTGGCTGCAGCAGCCGTGCCACCAAGTGCTGATGTTTTAAGAAAAGAACGACGATCCATTTAGGTCCTCCCGAGAGTTCAAAGCGCTGTCCCCCTCCCGGAGACAGAGCGTCCTTAGACACGTGAACCCTAGCTGCACATTTCCATCAATAGAATACCCCTTTTTCAAAATAATCGAAAAATCGTAAGAAAATATTACCAATTTGGGGCACTGGTACCGCTAACTGGGCCGCGACGCCCCTTTCAGCGTCAAAATTGCATAAGGATTGGGCTTGTTGGAAAGCGACGATTCGGAGGTGACCTCGCGTCACGTGACACCACACCCCGATTCACCCTCCGAAAGAAAGTTGCGAGAAAGCACGCCCAAACGAACTTTTCTCCAAAGTGGCGGTTGACCCCCCTTGCTGCGCATGCATAAAGTCTGCGCACGAACACAAAGGAGCCCGAAGGCATGACCGACATCCTCGTCGTCCTAAGAGAAAAGCGCATGGGCCGGTAACGGTTTGCCCTGATAGGTTCCCATGCGCCCCCGAAACCTCGGGGGCTTTTTTATGCCAAACGGCCCGATACGAAACGACCAAAGACGTCAGAGATAGGAACACACGATGACACGTCAAATGACCGGAGCGAAAATGGTAGTTCAAGCCCTGAAGGATCAGGGTGTAGATGTCGTCTTTGGATATCCCGGTGGTGCCGTCCTACCGATCTATGACGAGATCTTTCAGCAAAACGAAATTCGCCACGTGTTGGTGCGCCATGAACAAGGTGCTGTGCATGCCGCCGAAGGCTATGCGCGCTCTACTGGCAAACCTGGTGTTGCGCTGGTGACATCGGGCCCCGGTGCCACAAATGCTGTGACCGGTCTGACCGATGCCTTGATGGACAGCATCCCGATTATCGTGCTGACCGGGCAAGTGCCGACATTCATGATCGGCTCGGATGCATTCCAAGAAGCCGATACTGTGGGTATCACCCGCCCGTGCACCAAACATAACTGGCTGGTGAAAGAGACCGACAAACTGGCCGGTGTCATACATGAGGCGTTTCACGTGGCCATGTCGGGCCGACCCGGCCCCGTTCTGATCGATATTCCCAAAGACGTGCAGTTCGCTACGGGCGCCTATACGGAAAAGGCCAAGCGCAAGAGCCATTACGCCCCGCAGGTCAAAGGCGATATAGACTCGATCACCGAGCTGGTTCGCGCGATGGAAAAAGCCAAGCGACCTGTGTTCTATACCGGCGGTGGCGTCATCAATTCAGGCACCGCTGCCAGCCAGCTGTTGCGCGAATTGGTCGAGGCCACTGGCTTTCCGATCACATCCACGCTCATGGGCCTTGGTGCCTACCCTGCGTCCGGCGACAAATGGCTGGGGATGCTGGGTATGCACGGGCTTTACGAGGCCAACATGGCGATGCACGACTGTGATCTGATGATCAATATCGGCGCGCGCTTTGATGACCGGATTACAGGGCGCATCGATGCATTCTCCCCAAAATCCACCAAGGCGCATATCGACATTGATGCATCCTCTATTAACAAGGTGATCCGCGTTGATATCCCGATCTTGGGTGACGTGGCGCATGTGCTTGAGGACCTGTTGAAGGTCTGGAAGTCGAACGGTCGCAAAACCAACGCCGAGGCAGTTGGTAAATGGTGGGACCAGATCAAGGAATGGCAGGCCGTTGATTGCCTGAAATTCAAACAGACAGGCAAAGTGATCAAGCCACAGTACGCGCTGTCACGGCTTGAGGCGCTGACCAAGGATCACGACCGCTATATCTGCACCGAAGTGGGCCAGCACCAAATGTGGGCGGCGCAGTATCTGAATTTCGAGGACCCGAACCGCTGGATGACATCCGGCGGGCTGGGGACGATGGGCTATGGCCACCCTGCCTCGATTGGTGCGCAAATGGCCCATCCTGACGCGCTGGTGATCAATGTCGCGGGCGAAGCATCATGGTTGATGAACATGCAAGAACTTGGCACGTCGATGCAATACGGCCTGCCCGTCAAACAGTTCATCCTCAATAACGAACGTCTGGGCATGGTGCGCCAGTGGCAGGAATTGCTGCACGGCGAACGGTACTCTTCCAGCTGGTCCGAAAGCCTGCCTGATTTTGTGAAACTGGCCGAAGCGTTCGGGGCCAAAGGCATCCAATGCCATGACCCCGCCGATCTGGACGATGCGATCATGGAAATGCTGAACCACGACGGCCCCGTTGTGTTCGACTGCTTGGTTGAGAAGCACGAAAACTGCTACCCGATGATCCCGTCCGGCAAAGCCCACAACGAAATGCTGATGGGCGATGCAAAAACTGATGGTGTAATTGACGCGAAAGGCTCGGTTCTGGTGTGACGATTTCTAAGCAGAGCTCGATATAGGAATCTGCGCAGATTTTGCCCCAGCCCGCGAACAAAGGAACACAAAATGCCCCCACTCAAGATCAAAAAAGGCGCGACGAGCCATTCCGCCTATAACCTGCGCCCCACTTTCTCCGAGGTGATTGAACGTCACACGCTGGCCGTGGTCGTGGAAAACGAACCGGGTGTGCTGGCGCGCGTCATCGGGCTGTTCGCGGGGCGTGGCTATAACATCGAAAGCCTGACCGTGGCCGAGATTGACCACGAGGGCCACCGCTCGCGCATTACCATCGTCACCACCGGCACCCCGCAGGTGATCGAACAGATCAAGGCACAGCTGGGCCGGATCGTTTCGGTTTACGAGGTCCATGACCTGACCGTCGAAGGTGCCAGCGTTGAACGTGAGTTGGCGTTGTTCAAGGTCGCGGGCAAAGGCGACAGCCGTGTCGAAGCCCTGCGCTTGGCGGATATATTTCGTGCCAATGTGGTCGATAGCACCTTAGAGTCGTTTGTGTTTGAAATCACCGGCACGCCGGAAAAGATCGACGCGTTCGCAGAATTGATGCGCCCGATCGGTCTTGTGGAAATGGCGCGGACGGGCGTCGCCGCCCTTGGCCGTGGTGTCGCCGAGCTGATGTAACGCGATCCCCCGCTGCGTTTGCCAGCGGGGGCGCTATTTCGTTTAGCCCTTATCCATTTAACCGTTAGCTATTGGCATAAGGCCCGCATCTGTTGCTGCGGCGGCTTCGGCCGCATCAAGCAAGCCGTCACCATTAACATCCATCACCATGAACATATTCTGGTCAAGACTGGGATCGACCGTCTGAAGTTCGGGATAGCTATACTTTCCGTCACCATTCACATCGATCGTTGCATCAATGCCTTGGGCAATTGCGGGCACAATGGCCATGAAGCCAAGTGCGAGTGCAGCGACAGGCGTCAAGATTTTGGTCATGCGTGTCATCGTGGGTCTCCTTTTTGAGACATGGTCTGAAGACTGCTGCGTCTTCGTCGCCAAATTTGGCCCCAACACGCATATGATACTATCCGCGGGCGCTTACAACGGCCTTGCGCGCGGCTGCATGCGCATTTTTCCCCGCTGCGGTAACGCCGTTTCACTGCCAATTTGCATCGCCCATCTGCGCCGATCCCGGCCTGAAGTGATGTCGTCCTTGGGGGATTTCACGTCGCGCGCAGACCCAGATTTCCGCGCGCGGCCCTGCTAGGTATGGCTATCGCATCAATCAAGGGATTTCTGCCATGGCTAACACCCCCTCCGATCTGTCCGCCGTCCGCGCCCCGCTTGAAACGGCGCAGGGCCTGCCCAACGCGCATTACGTTGATCCGGCAATGTACGAAGTGGAAAAACATGCAGTGTTGTTTGCAAGCTGGTCGGGATTGGCTGTTGCGGCTGACGTGCCGGAAAACGGCGACGCGGTGCCGATGGAATTTGCAGGTATCCCGCTGTTGCTGTTGCGCGACCGCGAGGGGCAGGTGCGCGTCTTTCAAAACATCTGCCGTCACCGCGGCATGATCTTAGTAAGCGAGCCGAAAAAGATCGAGGGCGCGATCCGTTGCCCCTATCACAGCTGGTGCTATTCTACCGCTGGCAAACTGGTCAGCACGCCACATGTGGGCGGCGCTGGTCATAACACCCACCCCGCAATCGTCAAAGAAGACCTTGGCCTCAACGAGGTGCGCAGTCACATCTGGTTCGGCACGGTTTTTATCAATGTCGACGGTAAGGCCGATCCGTTCGAGGTGGTGCATGCGGACCTGTTGGAGCGTTGGAAAGAGTTCGACCAACCGATGTATCACGGCGGCCCTGAAAGTGCGTTCGACCTTAAGGTGGAAACCAACTTCAAACTGGCCGTGGAAAACTATTGCGAAAGCTATCACCTGCCGTGGATTCACCCCGGGTTGAACAGCTATTCGCGGCTTGAGGATCATTATCACATCGAAATGGCGGGCAAGTATTCCGGCCAAGGCACGCTGGTCTACCGCCAGCTTAAGGGCCCCGATGACATGGTGTTTCCCGATTTCCCCAGCCTGTCCGATAAATGGGACACGGGTGCTGAATATATCGCCGTTTATCCCAACGTGTTGCTGGGCGCGCAGCGCGACCACACATTTGTGATCATTCTGGAACCCAATTCCCAGACCAGCACGACCGAGCATGTGCAACTGTTCTACGCCGATCCAAAGATCAGCGAAGATATGCGCGCGCGCAACGCCCACCTGTGGAAAGGCGTGTTCGAAGAGGATATTTTCGTAGTCGAGGGCATGCAAAAGGGCCGCGCCGCGCCGTCATTCGATGGTGGCCGATTCAGCCCAGCCATGGATGGGCCGACGCATTGTTTTCACGACTGGGTTGCAGGCTGCATCGAGACCCACCGCGCACAGGCTCAGACGAAGGCACAGGCGGCTGAATGAGCGATCTGGACGACCGTCTGCTGGCAGCCCATGCGCGCGACGACCGGCGCGCGCTTGTGACGCTTTATACCGAGGCAGGCAGCAGCGCCAACAACCTGGACGCCAGCTGCTTCTACCTGACCCACGCCTATATCTTTGCGCTGGAAATGGGGCACGGCGA
>JBLHNX010000037.1:0-12770 GCA_047622125.1 Paracoccaceae bacterium
TGGAAACCGGTCACACAAAAGATAGGCCGTGGCGCCGGGCGTCACGACCATGGCAATCACGAGAAATGCGCCGACAGTCTGCATGGCCGCGACCACGGATGCGGACAGCAAGATAAAGAAGATTGCTTTTAGCAATCCGGGACGCAACCCAATGGTGCGCGCATGGTTTTCATCAAAGAACGTGACCATCAGATCTTTCCATTTCGCCAACAGCACGACCAGTGAAACAACGCCGATAATCACCAGCTGCAATGTATCTTCGGGGGTGATCGCAAGGATATTGCCCATCGTAATGGTCTGGATCGACACGGACATCGGATTGATCGACACGATGAACAGACCCAGCCCAAAAAACGATGTGAAGATCAGACCGATGACCACATCGACCTTGAGCCCCGAGCGTTCGGACAAAAACAACATAGCACCCGCAGCCAACCCGCCGGCGATGAACGCCCCCAAGGCAAACGGCAGGCCAAGGATATAGGCCCCCGCCACACCGGGCACGACGGAATGGGACAGCGCGTCGCCGATCAGTGACCAGCCTTTCAGCACCAGAAACGACGACAGGAATGCGCAGACGCCACCCACAAGGGCGGACACCCACATCGCATTTGTCATGTAATTATAGGCGAATGGTTCAAGCAGGTAGTCCATCACACGTTCCGATCCGTGCGCTGGGTCTTGTCCCCATATTGCACAAGCGGGCGTTCGTCGTCGGTAATGATCGTAACCGTGCGCGCGTCTTCGTCGTCGTGCAGCGCATCGCCGCCCAGCGTAAAGTGACGCAGCACCCCGCCAAAAGCCTTTTCAAGGTTTTCGCGGGTGAATGTTGTTTCGGTCGGGCCAGAACTCAGCACCGTGCCTTTCACCAAAATGGTGCGATCACAAAATTCAGGAACCGAACCAAGGTTGTGGGTCGAGACCAGCATCACGCGACCTTCGGCACGCAATTCGCGCAACAGACCAATGATTTGCTCTTCGGTTTTTACGTCCACGCCGGTAAACGGTTCGTCCAGCAGTATCACCTGACCGTTTTGCGCAAGCGAGCGCGCAAGGAACACACGTTTGCGCTGACCGCCCGAAAGTTCACCAATCTGGCGGCTTCGGAAATCTTGCATATTCACACGGCGCAACGCCTCGTTGACGGCATCATGATCGACCTTCTTGGGGTGGCGCAGAAACCCCATATGGCCATAGCGGCCCATCATTACCACGTCTTCAACCAGCACCGGAAACGCCCAGTCGACTTCTTCGGCCTGCGGCACATAGGCGACAAGGTTCTTGGCCAGCGCCTCTTTGACGTCAAGCCCAAGGATCTTGATCGTGCCTCTGGCTGCCGGAACAAACCCCATAATCGCCTTGAATAGCGTCGATTTTCCGGACCCGTTCACACCGACAAGGGCGGTAACGGTGCCACGGGGCACCTCGAAACTGGCATTCCAAAGGGCCGTGTGACCGTTACGGTAGGTGACGGTTACATCCTTTGCCGAAATTCCGGCACTTGTCGCGGTGTCGCGGCGGTCTTGGGAAATCTGATCGTCACGCATGTTGCTTCCTTTGGCGAAAACGCCGTTTTTACCTAATTGCGATGGGCCTGCGCCATGATCGCCGCACGTCAGTTTGCAGATCATGTCAGCGCCTAGTTCGCGGTTGCGGTCAAGCCCTCTACGACAGTGCGTGATGTTACGCTGAGCAGGTCAAGGTATGTCGGCACCAGACCGTCAGGCTCGCTCAGGCTGTCGACATAGAGAACGCCGCCATATGCAGCGCCCGTTTCACGCGCGATCTGTTCGGCAGGGGCCGTGTTGACCGTGCTTTCACAAAAGACGACCGGAATGTTATGGGCCCGCACGCCATCGATGACAGCACGCACCTGCTGTGGTGTGCCCACCTGATCGGCGTTCATCGGCCACAGATACAGTTCGTTTAATCCAAAATCGCGTGCAAGATAGCTGAACGCGCCTTCGCAGGTCACCAGCCACCGGTGATCGTCAGGGATTTGTGCAATCGCCGCGCGCAGTGGCGCGATTGTCGCCTGTAGTTCTGCTTTGTAGCTGTCGGCGTTGGCAGTATAGATTTCGGCGTTATCGGGATCATGTTCGACGAATGCTGCGAGGATATTGTCAATGTAAATCAACGCATTATCCAGCCCCATCCAGGCGTGTGGATTTGGCATGCCTTCATAGCTGCCAGACGATATCGCGATGGGTTCAATCCCGTCACTGAGCGTCGCCGACGGAACGTCGCTCAGGTTGGAAAGAAATTGTTCAAACCAAAGCTCAAGGTTCATGCCGTTCCATAAAATCAGATCGGCATCATACGCCCGCACGATGTCGCGTGGCGTTGGTTCGTAGCCATGAATTTCAGCGCCCGGTTTTGTGATCGATACCACCTCGGCTGCGTCACCGGCGACATTCGCGGCCATGTCAGCAAGCACGGTAAAAGTCGTGACGACCTTCATGCGGTCTTGGGCGTATGCACCACTCGCAGTGATCAACGCGATGGACGTCGCTTTTAGCAATCGCGATAGCATGGGAGTCTCCTTTGAGGGGTCGTGCGGTCTGTAAATGCAAATCAGTCGCAACTGTCAAGCGTCGTTGTGCGATATGTGCAATTCGTTTCAGCGCGAGCATTACGCCTACTTCAGCCGTCAGCAGGGGGCATTCTATAAAGTGTAAAGTTAATGCGTCTTAGGAGCGGAACAGCGCGCCCACAGAAATAACATGCGTGCTCAGATCAGCACTAATGCCCGTGCCGTTGTTGTCGATCATCTCAATGATCTGTTCGTTGGAATACATGCCTTCACTTGTCCGTCCTATTGTCAGGCGGAATCTATACAAAAATGGTGTCGAAATAACGATAAACGCCTTCATGAAGTCGCTCTGGAAGGGCAGCGCCATGCATCCTTTTACCTTGAGAAGTCGTTTGAGTTCGCAGTTCTTAAACGAATATTTATAAAACTTGCTGAAAACACGAGGTTGGGCGGGTAGTGTCCGTCACGTTCAAGGCTAATGTCGCTTATCTGGGTGTGCTGGCGTCGCCGGGGATGCCGCCTTTAGGCAGGTCAGCATCGCCTGAACCTTTCGGGTGCGGTGAAGGTCGACATGGGTCACAAGCCATGCAGGCACGGACCAAGCCTTGTTTGCGGGCAAGACAGCATGAAAGTTGCCTCGGTTTTCGGCTTCGTGATCGCCGATAAAGCCAATACCAACCCCCGCATTAATCGCTTCGACAATCACCCAGATATCGCGCGATGACATCGCGATCATATCAGCGTTCACGTGATCGATGATCCATGGACCGAACGGTAGACCACGTCCTTGGGTCTGCGGGACAACAAACTTATGTCCGTCCAGATCATCCGCCCCCGTTGGCAGGCCGTGTTGTTGAACGTAGTTGTCGTGGGCATAGAGGTTAAAACCAACGCGCCCAAAACTGCTGACGACATAATCGGGGTGGTCAGGCTTTGCCCCAGCCCGAAGCGCGATATGCGCCTCGCCATATTCCAGTCGCGCGAGGTCTTCGCTGGCGTCAATGACAACGGCACACTGCGGGTTTTTTGCCCTAAAATCAGCGATAGGCTTCATCAAGAGGCCTGCAAAGGGTGCAAGGATGGTCAGTTTGATCTCTCCATCGATGTGGGCCTTGCCGCCCTGCACACGCCCCGCAAGGTCATCAACCAAACTCTCGGTCTTTTGCGCAACACGCAGTACATCTTCACCAACTTCGGTGAGCGCATAACCACGGGCATGGCGGATAAAGATGCGTGCGCCGATCTCTGCCTCAAGCACGTCGATATGGCGATTGACCGTTGCGCGATGATACCCAAGTGCCTCTGCTGCTGCACTAACGGTGCCAAGTTTTGCGACTTGGTATGCTGTACGTAGTTCCGCCCATTTATCCATGTCCACATATGCCTATTTTACGCGCACTAAATGCGTACATCCGCGCATTGTGATCATTATCAATACACAGCATCTAGTTGGTCAGTTCAACTCTTCTCACACCTGATCGGAAATCTAATGCCATCACGTTCCAAAATCCTTGTCTTTGCGGCAACCAACAGTTCGCAATCCATCAACAAACGCCTCGCTGGTCATGCGGCCAAAGTTCTTCAAGATGAACTGGCCGCACTCGCAGAAATCGAAATCATTGATTTGAATGATTACGAGATGCCCATCTACAGCCCTGAGCGTGAGAAGGCAGGCATTCCGCAACTGGCACAGGACTTTTGCGACAAGATCGCCGCGTCTGACGGGCTGATCATATCATTCGCCGAATACAACGGCACCTACACAGCCGCGTTCAAGAATATCTTTGATTGGGCCAGCCGCATTTCGATGAAGGTGTTCCAAGGAAAACCAACCCTCCTGTTGGCAACCTCAATGGGCGGTCGTGGTGGGCAGGGTGTCATGGCTGCTGCGCAAGGGGGCCTCCCCCATTTTGGTGCCAACATCACGTCGTCGTTCAACTTCGGCCCGTTCTCGCAACATTTTGACGCGGACAAAAATCGCCTCAAGACGCCCGAGTTGGCCTTGGAACTACGCGAAGCACTTGTGGCCTTCCAAGCTGCACTTCCCGTTTCCTGACATCAGTAGAAAGACTCATCATGTCCAAATCCACACTCTCACCTCTTCTCAAAATCACCGCAGGTCTCTGGGTTATCTGGGGCCTTGTTCATATGCTGGCGGGTGTCCTGACGATTTCTCAGGACACCGCTGGCGCTGTCGCTGGTATCGCTGACGCTGTTGATCCTGCATTATTAACAGGCACATATCATAAGGCAGTTGGGGCTGTCATAAATCAGCATGGCTTCAACCTCCTCTGGATTGGTGTCTTCACCGTGATCGGGGCAGTTTACATCTGGCGGGGGTCGGTCACCGCAATGTTCTTCACCGCGATTGTAGGCGGCTTGGCCGATGTCGGTTATTTCATCTTCATGGATTTGGGTGGTTTTGTACATTTCGTTCCAGGGACAGTGATGACCCTAATATCTGGCACCGCGATCATTCTTGGCCTTGTGGCCTACTTTATTGGAATGCGTGAACATAACGTGCGCGATGGCTAGGGCGCAGATTAGGAATGCCAATCGATGCCCCATCAAGGACCAACGTCGCAAGAATAGCATCGTCGGCCTTTGCCAATCGGCATTGGGCTTAGTTTCCGGTCAATCGCGCTCCATTGAAGATCGATTTCGATACAGCGTATTTGTATTTTATATTTTATTACAATTACTTGCGTAATGGTGGGCGACCCTGGAATCGAACCAGGCGTGCGTCTCCGCGAGAGAGTTACAGTCTCCTGCCACACCTTGCGGCCTGTCGCCCAACTGCGGGGTGAATAGCTTTGGCTCATGAGGGCGTCAACCGCAAAATCAGCCCTCTTGCACAGACGCGCCGCGCCGCGCATGTAGGGCGCGCAATACATAGGGGCAAAGTAGATGAAAAAGCCAAAGTGGGTCGTTGAAAAAGAGCGCGACAAACGTGCAGCTGCAGCGGAAACCGTTTGGCTGTTCGGATTGCATGCGGTGCGCGACGCGCTGTTGAACCCGGCGCGCGAAAAACTGCAGTTGGTTGTCACGCTGAATGCGCTGGGCAAGTTGGAAGATGCAGTTGCTGCATCAGGGATGGAGCCTGAAATGGCCGATCCACGCAAGTTCCCAGCCCCGATTGATCCGCAGTCGGTGCATCAGGGGGCAGCACTTGAGGTCAAGCCGCTCAATTGGGGCTCGATTGAGGAACGCTGCGTTGGCGGGCCCGAGGGTGTCGCGCCACGTGTCGTGCTGCTGGACCGTGTGACCGATCCGCATAACGTGGGCGCGATTTTGCGCTCCGCCGAGGTGTTTGGCGCGCGCGCTGTGATCGCGATGCAACGTCATGCAGCCCCCGAAACAGGTGCATTGGCAAAAACCGCCAGTGGCGCGTTAGAGCGCCAGCCCTATCTGCGGGTGCGTAATCTGGCCGATGCAATGGAAACGCTGCGGGGCATGGGATATCTTATCTTGGGTCTGGACGGCGAGGCCGAACATGACATGGCCACTGTGATGGAGGGAAAGCGCGACCGTGCCGTGGCGCTGGTGCTGGGGGCCGAAGGGCCGGGGTTGCGCGACAAGACCAAAGAAACCTGCGATCTGCTGGTGCGGATTGACGCAGCTGGTGGATTTGGCTCGCTCAATGTCTCGAATGCGGCCGCCGTCGCCCTATATGCCTCACGAGGTATCTAGGAGGATCACGTGCCCGCCCGTAAGATTGCGACCTGCTGTTATTGCGGCACCCGTGCGGCACTTGTTCTGGCAGGCGAGGGCCGCCACGAGTTGTCATGTTCACGGTGCGGCGCGCCCCTGCATGAATTGAAAATGTTACCGATTGCCTCTGAGCGGGCAGCCGCGCCTGCGGCGGCGCCCACCCGCCCAAAGGCCAAATCACGCCCCGAAAAACCTAAAGCCATAAAGCGAAAGCCGGCCAAGAAACCCAAGAAACGCAAGGGCTTGGCGAAACGGGCCGTGTCCGAGCTTTGGGACTTTGTCGAAGATATCTTTGATTGAAACAATTCCCCACGGGCGGTCACGCTTGTGTCAGGGGCCTTTTGTTGGCGGGGTCTTGCGCGCATCTTGGGTCAAACTGTTCAATTGGAGTGTGATCCCATGATAACCCGTCGTTCGCTTTTGGCACTTGCCGCAGCCACCCCCGTTGTCGCCATTTTGGCCCGTCCCGCCATGGCCGCATCGCCCGAGACCTTTGCCGTTGACGGTCTGGCCATTCGCGGCACCGATCCGGTAGCCTATTTCGCGGGCAACGGGCCGGTCGCGGGGTCGGTCGATAACCAAGTCATGTGGAAGGGCGCCACCTGGCGTTTTGCCAGTGCCGAAAACATGGCTCGTTTCGAGGCTGATCCGATGGGTTTTGCGCCCCAGTATGGCGGCTATTGCGCTTTTGCGATGTCGCGCGGCTATATCGCGAGTACCGATCCCGACGCCTGGACCCTGCACGAAGGTAAGGTCTATCTGAATTACAGCGTCTCTGTGCGGACACGCTGGGTGCCGCAAATCGCCGAGAATATTGCGCTGGCTGACGCCAATTGGCCCAGCGCCCTTGAGGGCTGATATTTTGGCCGCTCTTAACGGTCCGTTCACGAATAGCTTACATACTCTTTTATGTGGCGGCTTAGTCCCTACGTATTAGTACAGAGGCGCGCAGTTGGAACCTGCAGCCTCACTTCACTGTCCCTCGTTCCATACCTCGCGCCCGGATCCCCTTCCGGGCGCTTTTTTATTGTGGTTAAGGTGGCGCCATGACCTATTCAGACGAATCCATCAGCGAAATCCTGACCCGTGTCCGCACGATTGCCCTTGTTGGCATGTCCAACAAAGCGGACCGCCCAAGCCATGGGGTCGCGCGCTTTTTGCGCGATCACGGCTATCGTGTTATTCCCGTCAATCCGGGGCTTGCAGGACAGAAGTTACTGGGAGAGCAGGTCTATGCCAGCCTATCAGATATCCCGCATAACGTTGATATGGTGGATATTTTTCGCCAATCTGACGCGGTGCCCGGAATCGTCGATGAGGCCTTGGCGCGCTGGGCAGATCTGCAGGTCATCTGGATGCAGCTTGGCGTTGAACATGCGGGCGCGGCCCAAGTGGCGCGCGCGCGCGGTGTCACAGTCATTCAGGATCGCTGCCCTAAGATAGAATATGCACGGTTGCTTGCGGTCTGATTGGCACGCCAAAGACGAGTATTTCAGAACAGAAGAAATTAGGGACGCGCTGCCTTTTCGCTGATCCCGCTTTGGGATTGGCGTTGTGACAGTTCGGCCTCGATATCGGCCAATGTGACATCACGCGCGGCGCACATAACGAGCAGGTGATAGAGGACGTCGGCTGCTTCGCAAGTCAGTGCATCGCGATCACCTTTGACGGCTTCGATGATTGCTTCAATGGCTTCCTCGCCGAATTTCTCGGCGCATTTTTCTGGCCCTTTTGCAAGCAGGCGCGCGGTCCAGCTGCTGTCGGGGTCGGCGTCTTTGCGCAGTGCAATCGTCGCGGCAAGGTCGGCTATGCTCATATCATCCTCATGGGGATTCCGGCGGCCGCCATATGCGCTTTGGCCTGTCCGATTGTGTAAGTTCCAAAGTGAAATATCGAGGCGGCAAGGACGGCGCTTGCGCGACCCTGCGTGACACCTTCGACGAGGTGATCCAGCGTGCCGACCCCGCCTGACGCGATAACGGGAATGTTGACGGCATCAGCCACGGCGCGGGTCAGGGCGAGGTTGAAACCCGCCTTGGTGCCATCGCGATCCATCGAGGTGAGCAGGATTTCACCTGCGCCGCGTTCTGCGACTTTCTGGGCAAATTCCACGGCGTCAATACCTGTCGCCTTGCGCCCCCCATGGGTAAAGATCTCCCACTTTCCGGGGGCGGTGGTTTTTGCATCAATAGCGCAGACGATGCATTGCGAACCGAATCGCAGGGCCGCTTCGGTGATCACGTTCGGGTCGGCCACAGCGGCAGAGTTAAAGCTGACCTTGTCTGCCCCTGCCAGTAGCAGATCGCGCACGTCGTGGTGCGTGCGCACGCCGCCGCCGATTGTCAGCGGCATAAAGCAATGTTCTGCCGTGCGCGTGGCCAGATCAAACATCGTTCCGCGGTTTTCATGGGTCGCTTTGATGTCGAGAAAACACAGCTCGTCCGCACCTGCGGCGTCATAGGCCTTGGCCTGCTCAACCGGATCGCCCGCGTCGATCAGATCAACAAAGTTGACGCCTTTGACGGTGCGCCCTTCGGCGACATCGAGACAGGGGATGATACGGGTCTTTAACATGAAAGCGGTTTAGCTGCCTTGGATCATTTAGGCAATTCGTTGCGACGATATCGCCATTCGATAAAGCCACATGCAAGGACAAGGATCTGCCCGTAAAGAATGCCGCCGCCGACACCAATGACAAAAGCCGGGCCGCTGAGATTTCACGGGCAGGGTGGTGCAGCCGGTATAGCCATCAAGCGCGTTCCCGCCGCAGGACACGTGTAACGCCCTTGTGATGCGCGCAAAACAAGGATGCAAAAATCGCAACACAGATAACGGCGAGCGGCGCGAAGAGGCTAAAGAATATCGCGGTAAGATCAGACATGATGTCCCTTTAGAATCATATCGATAACGCGCGAGCCGGCTACGTTTAAGCCAATTCAGGCTAGCGCAACGCCGCGAGGGCCTGCGTGAGGTCGATCGCCCCATCATAAAGCGCGCGCCCCGATATCGCGCCGGCGATCACGCCTGTGTCGCGTAGGGCAGTCAGATCGCCCAACGACGACACACCCCCCGATGCGATGACGGGGATGTTGACAGCGCGGGCCAGCGCCTCGGTCGCGGTGATATTGGGGCCTTTCATTGCGCCGTCTCGCAGGATGTCGGTGTAGATGATCGCGGCCACGCCTGCGTCCTCGAATGATTTCGCCAAGTCCGTGACTTGCACATCGGTTTCCGTCGCCCAGCCTTTGGTCGCCACAAAGCCGTTGCGCGCATCAATCCCGACGGCGACCTGGCCGGGAAAGGCAGCGGCAGCCTCGCGGACAAGCTTTGGGTTTTCCACGGCGACAGTCCCAAGGATCACGCGCGCCAGCCCGCGTGTCAGCCAGCGTTCGATTGTCGCCATATCGCGGATACCGCCACCCAGTTGGGCAGGGACAGGGCAGGCGGCCAAAATGGCCTCGACGGGGGCGGCGTTCACGGGTTCGCCAGCAAATGCCCCGTTCAGATCGACCAGATGCAGCCATTCGCAGCCTGCATCCACAAAAGCGCGCGCCTGGGCTGCGGGATCATCGTTGAAAACGGTTGTCTGGTTCATGTCCCCATGCACAAGCCGCACGGCTTGGCCGTCTTTGAGATCGATCGCGGGGTAGAGGATCATTGGCGTGGCCCTTTGTGCAGTGATTGGCAGTGTTTATGCACGCTGGCGGGCCGGATGCAACGCGACCCGACGTCAGACTTGCGCAGAATCGGCGCCGCGGCGCAATGTCACTCCAGTTCTTTTGGGAGGAGACAGAGATGAAGAAGATTATTCTAGGAATGGTTGCCGTGATCGGCATGGCAGGCGCAGCATTTGCTGATCCGCTTGAGGGCACATGGCGAACGGTGCCCGATGATAATGGCAATTCCGGTCTAATTCAGGTGGCACCGTGCGGTACGGCGCTTTGTGGCACATTGGTCCGCTCGTTTGATGCCAACGGCGATGAAATGTCCTCGCCCAATGTAGGCCGACAGATCATTTCCGAAACAGTTGCCCGTGGTGGCGGGGAATATCGGGGCAAAGTCTGGTCACCGGACCGCGACAAGACCTACAGCTCGCGCCTTCAGCTATCGGGAGACACCCTGTCGGTGTCGGGCTGCGTGCTGGGCTTTTGCCGTGATGGCGGCACTTGGACACGCGAGTAGGAAAATAGAAATGGCCTCGGGGGCGGGTGTTTTGATCCGCCTCTAGGGTTTCCAGCTCAGGAAGTTTGCAATCATCCGCAGGCCGGCAGATTGGCTTTTCTCGGGGTGGAACTGCGCGCCGATGATGTTGTCACGCCCGACAATCGCCGTGACGTCACCGCCGTAATCACAATGCGCAAGGCGCTGGGCGGGGTCCGTCACTTGCATCGCGTAGGAATGCACGAAATAGGCGTGATCGCCCGTTTCAATCCCATGCAGCACGGGGTGGGGTGTATCAATGGCCAGATCGTTCCAGCCCATATGCGGCACGGGCATGGTGGCGTCATTTGGCGTGATTTTGTCAATCGTCCCGTCGATCCAGCCAAAACCGGGGGTATCCTGATATTCGCGTCCGAGCGTGGCGAGCATTTGCATGCCGACACAAATCCCAAAGAACGGCACGGCGCGAATTTGCACGGCCTCGATGATCGCTTCGGCCAGTCCCGAAATCCCGTGCAACTCTGCGTGACAATGGGGGAATGCCCCGTCGCCGGGCAGCACGATCCGGTCAGCCTGCGCGATCACTTCGGGCAGGCCTGATACGATCACATTGCCGCCGTCCACTTCGCGCGCCATGCGTTCGAACGCCTTTTGCGCAGAGTGGAGGTTGCCGGAGTCGTAATCGACGAGGACGGTTTTCATTGTGTCGGTTGCCTTTTGATCTGTCATGTCCTGCGTCACCGCACAGCGCCTGACCCTCCCCACATGAGGGCGCTTCGCACCCACTAGGGTCAGGCGCTGTCCTGAATTCTTACAGCATGCCTTTAGTCGACGGAACTGCATCCGCCTTGCGTGGGTCAACCTCGACTGCACTACGCAACGCCCGCGCAACGGCCTTGAACGCGGCCTCGGCGATGTGGTGACTGTTAAACCCGTGCAACCGATCAATGTGCAGCGTGATGCCGCCATGTGTTGCCAAGGCCTGAAAAAACTCGCGGACCAATTCGGTGTCAAACGTACCGATTTTGGCCGTCGGCAGGTCCAGATTGCAAATCAGATAGGGGCGTGCGGACAGATCAAGCGCACAGCGCACCTGCGCGTCATCCATTGCCAAGTGACACTCGCCATAGCGCCGGATGCCCTTTTTGTCGCCCAAGGCCTGCGCTATCGCCTGTCCCAGTGCGATGCCTACGTCTTCCACAGTGTGGTGGTCATCGATGTGCAAATCGCCCGTCGCGCGCGCGGTGATATCAATCAGCGAGTGGCGCGAAAGCTGGTCAAGCATGTGGTCAAAGAACCCGACGCCCGTTTGGCAGTCATAGCTGCCGGTCCCGTCAAGGTTCACGTCGACTGAGATATCGGTCTCTGCCGTTTTCCGGCTGATTTTTGCGGTCCGCATGGGGTTCTCCGTATTGGCTTGGGCTGCTTATAGGCGTGGCAAGTCACCGCGCCAAGTCACCAGATTTCACGATTGAACCCCTGTGGCGTGCATGCCAGCCTAGGGCGAAGTTTCCGCGATGCAGAAAGATAGCGATATGACCCTAAGCGACGGCTTTACGGATGTGCCCGCAGGTAAGATCGCGATGGTTGTGACGCACCTTGAAATGCTGTCGCCCCCGCCGCCGCGCCTTGTGCCTGACGTGGCCGGATTGACGCTGCGGCGCGTGACGGATCCCGATCCCGACTGGTATCGCGCGCTGTTTCGCCGTGTCGGGGCGAATGACTGGCTGTGGTTCTCACGCCTTGTGATGCCCGACCAAACACTGATCGCCACAACCCATGACCCCGATGTGCACATCTATGCGTTGACCCATGACGGGGCTGATATGGGCCTGCTGGAGCTGGATTTCCGCACAAGCGACGCATGCGAGCTGGCTTATTTCGGCCTTGATCCTGTACTGATCGGGCAGGGCGCTGGGCGCTGGATGATGGCGCAGACCATTGCGCTGGCATGGGCAAGCGATATCACCCGCCTGCATGTGCATACCTGTTCCATCGACCACCATGCCGCCCTTGGGTTCTATATCCGTAGCGGGTTCACCCCGATCGCCCGTCAGATCGAGGTCGCGGATGATCCGCGCCTGATAGGTGTGCTGCCCGAAACCGCAGGGCCACATGTGCCGATTATCAAAGGCTAACGCATGATCCGTCATACTGTCTTTTTCACCGCGCGTGATCCAAGCGATCGCGAAACCGTTTTTGCGGGCCTTGATATCCTGCGGGGCAATCCGCACGCCTTGAAACTTGAGGTCGGGCGCAATCTGCAAACCGATGACATCCCCGGCCCTAAGGTTGATTTCGTGGTCTACGGAGAATTCGAAGACGCAGCACAGATGGCTGCGTTCAAGGCGCACCCGCTTTATGC
>JBLHNX010000038.1:0-12504 GCA_047622125.1 Paracoccaceae bacterium
GCATCGCGGGCGCGTCCGTGGTCGCCATCGCAACGCAACAGATGCGCAAAAGCGCGCCCGAATATAGCGCCGCCGTGATCTGGGCCCTGATCGGCATCATCGTCGCGGGACCGGCCATGGCTGTCAGCACAGCAGCCATGATCAGTATCGCGATTCTGCTGACACTATTGGTGGTGAACTTGCGCGCGACCTAGAGCGTTTAGACTTAATCGCCGCGATTGCCGTATCTATCAAGGTGCTTGGACAGGCGCGACGGCTTCTTCTTTTTCTTGTTCTTGTAAGGGTTTGCGTCCGATTGGCTGCGCATGTGCAACCGGATCGGCGTGCCGGGCATGTCGAAATCCGCGCGCAAGCCATTCACCAGATAGCGCGAATAGCTTTCGGGCAGTTTGTCGGGCAAGGAACACATCACCACGAATCCCGGAGGGCGGGTTTTCACTTGGGTCATGTAGCGCAGTTTGATGCGGCGACCTGATGGTGCGGGTGGCGGGTGCTGTTCGAGCATGCCAATCAGCCAGCGGTTCAGCTGGGCGGTTGTCACACGACGGTTCCACACCTCGTGGGCTTTCATGATCGCCTCTTGCAAGCGGTCCAGTCCACGGCCCGTTTTGGCCGAAACGGTGACCAGCGGCGCACCGCGCAACTGTGGCAAAAGCCGCTCGAAGCTTTCGCGCAGGACTTTTAGCTTGTCTTGCTTTTCGTCCTCTAGATCCCACTTGTTGACAGCGACCACAACGGCGCGCCCTTCACGTTCGGCAAGGTCGGCAATCCGTAAATCCTGCTGTTCAAACGGGATGTCCACATCCAGCAGAACAACCACGACCTCGGCGAATTTCACCGCGCGCAAGCCGTCACTGACTGACAGTTTCTCAAGCTTTTCCTGCACCTTGGCGCGTTTACGCATACCTGCGGTGTCAAAGATACGCACTGGCACATCGTCCCATTCGGTCATCACCGAAATCGCGTCACGGGTGATACCGGCCTCGGGGCCGGTCAGCAGGCGGTCTTCACCGATGATCTTGTTGATCAGCGTGGATTTTCCCGCGTTCGGGCGACCGACAACAGCCACCTGCAAGGGGCGCGCTTTGGTTGGAACGCGCGGGCCGTCGTCGTCTTCGTCCTCCGAGACGTCGACATCGGTTTCGGGCGTATCCGCTTTGGCGCGCTCTTCGAACTCTTCGGAAATCGGCCGGAGTTCATCCATCAGTTCGCCCATGCCCTCGCCGTGTTCGGCCGACAGACGGATGGGTTCGCCAAGACCAAGGGCATAAGCCTCAAGGATGGTATTATCTGCGGCGCGCCCTTCGCCTTTATTCGCCGCCAAAATCACATGCGCGTTCTTCTTGCGCAGAATTTCGGCAAACATCTGATCGGCGGGCAAAACACCTACGCGCGCATCGATCATGAACAGGCAGACATCGGCCATTTCCACGGCGCGTTCTGTCAACTTGCGCATCCGGCCTTGCAAAGATTCGTCCGTCGCCTCTTCGAGGCCGGCCGTATCAATCACCGTAAAGCGCAAATCACCAAGGCGCGCAGAGCCTTCGCGCAAATCGCGCGTGACACCGGGTTGGTCATCGACCAACGCCAGCTTTTTGCCCACAAGGCGGTTAAATAGCGTGGATTTGCCCACATTTGGGCGTCCCACGATAGCAAGGGTAAAGGTCATCGCTTACCGGCTCCGGTTGGTCAAGGCGCGGCGATACACCCTATCGCGTCTAACGGAAAGCTAGAAGTTGTCCGCGCTTGTTCACCACATAGACCGTCCGACCTGCCACAACAGGTGCACTGGCCGCTCCACTTGGCAATTCGATCTGACCGATCAACGCACCGGTTTCGGGATTGAACTGACGCAACGCCCCATCTGACGACGCCACGATCAAGCTGCCGCCGGCAAGGACGGGGCCGTAATGGGCGTGCAGTGTTTTCTGGCGGCGGGTACGTGCTTCGACAAATTGCGGCAATGACGTGCGCCATAAAACAGCACCATCCCCCGCATCCAAGCGCAGCAATTCGTTCAGGTCATTGACCATAAACAGCGAGTCGCCAGCCGCCCAGACAGGGCCGGTCGTGCCTTCGGTCGCGGTCCAGATCCGGTCGCCATTACCAAGGTTCAGCGCCGCAACACGGCCCGAGAAATTACCGACATAGACGGTATCACCAACGATCACCGGATCGCCCGAGATATCCGAAACGGACGAAGCCGCGCGACCTGGACGCTGTCCTGTGACAACTGTGGACCAACGCCGCAAACCGCCTTCGGGGAATGCCGCCAGGACTTCGCCAGACGGGAACGGAAAGACTGCGATATCGCCGGTAACAGCCGCCCCTGCCCCGCCCGAGAAGTTTGCACCACCCGGCGTGCCGTTCAGCTGCCAACGAATCCGGCCTGTCTCAAGTTCAAGCGCCCAAACGCGGCTGTCACGCGCAACGACATAGACCAACCCGTTTTGCACTGTCGGGGCAGCACCTCCGGGTGCATCAAGGTCTTGGGTCCACACCACCGCACCGCTTGCGGCGTCTAGCGCGCTCACTTCGCCAAATCCAGTTGAAACCAGCACCCGGTTGCCCGACACGGCCAAACCGCCACCCGATGCGTCACGGGTATTGTCATTTGGCGGGGTCAAATCGCGGGTCCAAGCCAATTCGCCTGCGGTCGTCACAGCGGCAACCTGCGCGCCAGCGTCCAGCGTGTAGATCACCCCACCTGCAACAACCGGGTCGGCGGTAATACGTGCGCGGCGGCCATCGCCTTGGCCAATGTTAACAGCAAAAACCTGCGCCAAGGTGCCACCAAGGGCAACATGGCCACCGGGATGAACCGGACCACCGTTGCGATGGGTCCAATCTGCGTTTTCGCGCGCGACTGGCATTGCAAATGCGCGCGGCGCAACCGCAGTTTCAACCGCGGCCCCTGCCATACCATCCCTGATATCAAGCCGTTCTCCGGCCAGAATGATGTCTTTTTCGCCACAAGCGGCGAGAAGGCCCAATGCCATTGCCGCGCCGTAGAATGTATGTCGTGTGCTCACGTTGCTGCTCCGCCCGTTTTGCGACCTATTGGCCAGCGTCTTCTGCACCGCCCAAACTGCCACCCAATGCTACAATCAAGCTTTGCGCCCGATCACGCAAGCCCCGCGTGACCTCTGCATCTTCCAACACCGCGTTAAGAGTTGCAATCGCGGCGTCGGTGTCGCCAGCGGTGACATGTGTGAATGCTATCTGCTCCATCGCCAAAAGGCGGAATGGCGCACCCGGCGCGGCAAGTGCCTCAAGGGCCACAAGACGGGTGTCAGCATCCATTGTTTCAGACTGCAGCATCAATGACTTAAGGCTTGCCAAATCACGATATATCGGCGCGATGTCAGCGTTGACAGCGATCGCATCAAGACGCGCTGCTGCCGCCACGTTATCGCCGGTTTCTTGCAAGGCCGCAGCCTCGAGCAGGCCCGCAACCGCATCGGCAGGCCCTTGTGCGGCAATCTGTGACAGCGCCGCGGCACGATCCTCGGTTGCGTCATTTTCAAGGGCGGCAAACATTGCATCCCCCAAAGCCTGCGCCTTGGACGCCGCAGTTGCCTTGCGATATTCGTTAAATGCGGCGCCGCCAACCATCAGCAAGACCGCCAGAATCGCGATCCAGCCGTAGCGGCGCAGATACAAGAACAACTTATCGCGGCGAACCTCTTCGCTCACCTCGTCGATAAAGCTTTCGTTATTGCTCATCTCGTCCCCTTGCCTGCGATTGGCGTCTGGCGTCACATAATGCGCCCTCATATCGCGAAGCCCGCCCTTTTGCCAACCCCTGCCCGACTTGTGGATGGTGCATAAAAACCTCGTGAAACCCCACCCGAGAACATCTTGCAAAAACGAGTGATCTAAACTAGTCGGTTTAGAGTATAAAAGGTATGAGTTTTCACCCCCCTTTCGCCTGTGCGAAATTGCGGTGTCAACGTAACCGCTGAACAGTTGACACGAGGCCCGAATGAAACTGATGCCCATCCTCACCGCCATTTTGGTGACAGCCTTTTTGTTCTTGTTGGTATTTCAGCGAGACACTTTACTGGAATTCGCGCGATCAGACGTCGCAACCGAAGACGTCGTGGTGACCCAAGCCGTTGATGACGGGCCGCGCGTTGTGTCTGTCGTCGCGATGACGTCAACCGCGCAAACCATTGATAGCGCCGTTATTTTACGCGGCCGCACTGAAGCCGCGCGCCAAGTTGACGTGCGCTCCGAAACTACGGGCCAAGTGGTATCGGACCCATTGCGCAAAGGTGCATTCGTCAACGCGGGCGATATGCTGTGCGAACTTGACCCCGGCACGCGCGCGTCCCGCGTCACCGAAGCCCGCGCCCGCCTTACCGAAGCCGAGGGCCGTGTGCCCGAAGCCGAGGCGGCAGTCGCCGAAGCGACCGCCCGCGTCCGCGAGGCCGATATTAACGTCAACGCGGCGCGCCAGCTTAGCCAAGACGGATTTGCCTCTGAAACACGCCTCGTGAGCGCCGAAGCAACCCGCGAGGCCGCACTTGCAGGCGTCCAGCGCGCTAATTCAGGCGTGATTTCCGCCCGCGCAGGGATCGAGTCGGCCCAAGCCGCCCTCGAGGCCGCACAAAAGGAAATTGAAAACCTGACCATCACTGCGCCGTTCAGCGGATTGCTGGAAACCGACACGGCCGAACTTGGGTCGCTTTTGCAGCCCGGTGCATCTTGCGCCACCATCATCCAGTTGGACCCGATCAAGCTGGTGGGATTCGTGCCGGAAATCGACGTGAACAAAGTGACAGTCGGCGCCATGGCTGGCGCGCGCCTTGCAACGGGTGCCGAAGTTGCGGGCCGCGTGACGTTCCTGTCGCGCTCGTCTGATGAAACCACCCGCACTTTCCGCGTCGAGGTCGAAGTGTCGAACGCGGATCTGGCGATCCGTGACGGGCAAACGGCTGAAATTATCGTCGCATCCGATGGGCAAAAGGCGCATTTGTTGCGCCAGTCCTCGCTGACGTTGAACAACGATGGGGCACTGGGTATCCGCGTTGTCACTGCCGAAAACACGGCGCAATTCCTGCCGGTCACACTGCTACGCGATACGATTGACGGTGTTTGGGTCGCGGGCCTGCCCGAAACTGTCGATGTGATCGTGGTTGGTCAGGAATATGTCATTGACGGGGTCGTCATCGCGCCAACCTATCAAGAGGCCGCACAATGATTAAACTGGTCGATATCGCCGCCTCTCGGGCGCGCATGGTGATGGCATTCATCCTTCTTTCGCTTTTGGCGGGGGGCTTTGCCTATGTGGGTCTGCCCAAAGAGGGCGAGCCTGATATCGAAATTCCCGTGCTGTTTGTATCCGTTCCCTTCCCCGGCATTTCTGCCGAGGATTCAGAGACGCTGTTGGTCAAGCCGATGGAGGCTGAACTATCTGATCTGGACGGTCTCAAGACGATGACCGGCACGGCCGCCGAAGGCTATGCCGGTATCGCGCTGGAGTTTGAATTTGGCTGGGACAAAACCACGATCATGGCCGACGTGCGCGACGCCATGAACAACGCCGAAGGCCGGTTTCCCGACGGGGCCGACCAGTATTCTATTAATGAAATTAACTTTTCCGAATTCCCGATCATCATCATCAACCTGACCGGCGATGTGCCTGAACGGATGCTGTTGCAAGTCGCCAAAGACTTGCAAGACCGCATCGAGAGCATCGACGCCGTGCTTGAAGCGTCCCTGACGGGTGAACGCGCCGAGATGCTCGAGGTAATCATCGATCCGCTGCGCCTTGAGGCCTATAATGTGACCGCCGGCGAATTGATCAACGTCGTCAACAACAACAACCTGCTGATCGCAGCCGGTGAAGTCGACAGTGCGCAGGGCTCTTTTTCCGTCAAGATCCCATCGTCGTTTAATGACGCACTTGATGTCTATAGCCTGCCGGTGAAAACCAACGGCGACCGTGTGGTGACCCTTGGCGATCTGGCCGAAATTCGCCTCACGTTCGAGGACCGCGAAAGCGTGGCGCGCTTTGATGGTGTTAATACCGTCGCCCTACAGGTCGTGAAACGGCGCGGCTTCAACCTGATCGACACATCCGCACTGGTCCGCGAGGCGGTGGCGGCAGAGCAGGCCACATGGCCCGAAGATCTAAAGGCGGCGATCCAAGTCGGCACCTCTAACGACCAAAGCCGCAATGTGGCCTCGATGGTCAGCCAACTGGAAGGCTCGGTTCTGACGGCCATCGCGCTCGTGATGATCGTCGTGCTGGCCTCTCTTGGCACCCGCCCCGCGCTGCTGGTGGGCTTTTCGATCCCGACCTCGTTCCTGCTGTGTTTTGCCCTGCTCGCGGTCATGGACATCACCATTTCCAACATCGTCATGTTTGGTCTGATCCTTGCCGTAGGAATGCTGGTGGACGGCGCGATTGTGGTCGTGGAATACGCCGACAAACGCATCCGCGAAGGTGTCGGCCCGATGCACGCTTACGTCGAAGCCGCCAAGCGGATGTTCTGGCCAATCGTTAGTTCCACCGCCACGACGCTGTGTGCCTTCCTGCCAATGCTGTTCTGGCCCGGTGTGCCCGGACAATTCATGGGCATGTTGCCAGTCACGCTGATTTTCGTTCTGTCCGCCTCGCTGATCGTCGCGCTGATTTACCTGCCGGTTCTTGGTGGCGTCACAGGCCGGATGAGCCGAACATTTGGCCGCGCATCTGATGTGTTGCGCCTTATCGCCCCTTGGTGGCTGCGCGCCGCACTTGTGGTGCCATCAATCATGCTTGTTTTTGTCGGCGCGATGATGACGCTGAACCCCGCCTATCTTTCTGGCGAAGCGGTGCAGACCTCGGGGTTCATGGCCTCACTCCCCGGAATGCTCGCGTTCTTTGCAGGGGCGGTCGCTTTGTCGATCACAGTTGGATCTATCCGTATTGAACGCCAAGCCAAGCGCATCAAAGCAGGCTATCGTCGCTCGCCGTTTGGTTGGGTGATCCATGCAATAGCAGGCAATCCGATCATGCCGCTGGTCAGCATTGGCGCGATCGGCTTTCTGGTCGTGTCGGTCTTTACCTACTTTGGGGCCAACAACAACGGCGTTGAATTCTTTGTCGAAAACGAACCCGAACAGGCGATTATTTACGTACAGGCACGCGGCAACCTGTCCCTGCCCGAAAAAGATGCGCTGGTCATGTTGGCCGAGCAGATCACGCTTGATACCCCCGGTGTGCAATCGGTGTTTGCTTTTGCAGGTGCTGGCGGATTGAACAGCAACACCGCAGGTGCTGGCGGCCCCGGTGACGCGATCGGCCAATTGCAGATCGAACTGATCCCATGGGAAGACCGCGCCGACTATGCCCGTACCCATCCTGACGAAGTCACGCTTGCGCAGCTAGACGGCGATGTGGTCATCGCCACGTTGCAGGCCAAACTGGATACGATCCCAGGCATCCGCACCGAAATCCTTAACCTGTCGATGGGCCCAGGGGCCGCGAAACCGCTGCACCTGCAATTGACAGGCAATGACTGGGAACAGTTGCAACTCGCGACCGCTGATGCGCGCGCGCTGTTCGAAACGACCCCCGGCCTGACCCTGATCGAAGACAGTCGCCCCCTGCCCGGTATTGACTGGGAAATAAGCGTGGATGTGCAAAATGCAGGCCGGTATGGCGCGGATGTGGCCACGGTTGGCGGCATGGTGCAACTGATCACCCGCGGCATCATGCTTGGCAGCTACACGCCCGAGGGTGGCGATGAACAGATCGACATCCGTGTGCGCCTACCCGAACAAGATCGCGTGCTGTCCACACTGGACTCGCTGCGCGTGCGCACCCAAGCGGGGCTTGTGCCCCTGTCCAACTTTATCACTCGCACGCCCGTGCCCAAGCTGGCGCAAATCAACCGGATTGATCAAGAACGCTACTTTGACATCAAGGCCGACGTGACGAGCGATCTTGTCAAACTCACCGATCCCGAAACCGGCGAGTTCCGCATTGCGACAGCCGCTGACGCCGAAACCGACAGCGCCGTGCAGAGCCAAATCGATGCGGGTACTTTGGTGCGTACGGTCGTGAACCCTAACGAACGCATCGCGGTGCTCACTGAATGGCTGGAAACACCGGGCAACCTGCCCGAGGGAATCGGCTATGAATGGACGGGCGACGCGCAGGAACAAGAGGAAAGTCAGGCCTTCCTGATGACCGCATTCGCCGGTGCGCTGGCCTTGATGTTCATTATTCTGCTGGCGCAGTTTAACAGTATCTACAATTCGGTCCTTGTGCTGCTCGCGGTGGTTTTGTCCACCACGGGCGTGCTGATCGGGATGCTGGTCATGGATCAGGCGTTTAGTATCATCATGACAGGCACCGGCATCGTCGCACTGGCGGGGATCGTGGTGAACAACAACATCGTGCTGATTGATACCTATCAAGAATACGAAAAATACATGCCCCGGACCGAGGCAATTACCCGCACCGCCGAAGACCGCATTCGTCCTGTGCTTTTGACCACGATCACCACCATGGCGGGCCTTGCACCGATGATGTTCGGGCTATCGCTCGACTTTATCAACGGCGGCTTCAGCATCGACAGCCCCACGGCCCTATGGTGGAAACAGCTGGCCACGGCAGTTGTGTTCGGTCTTGGCGTCGCGACAATGCTGACGCTTGTGTTCACACCGTCGATGCTGGCCCTGCGCGTCTGGATCACGACCTATGTCCGCTGGGGCGCGCAATTGATGGCGAAACTGTCGCTTGGGCGTGGCAGCCGCGCCGCACAGGACTGGGCACTTGAGCGGGACGCAAAACGGGTCAAAGCACCTGAAATCCTTTGGGCCGAGGACCCGTTTGTGGCCCCCGAACCCGTCGTCGCCCTCAAGGCTGCGGAATAATCAGGGTCAGGCCGCGACGCGGCCGACCCGCCCCATAATCCAGATCGATAATCCAAGGGCAGCCAGCGCACATAGCGCAATCGCCGCCACCATCGGCAAGGCTGTGCCGTTGAAAAACTGTGCTGACAGCACCATCATCACGCCACCCACAAGCATTTGCAGTGTGCCGCCCAAGCTGGATGCCAAGCCCGCGATGTCACCGTGTTCATCAAGCGCCATGACCATCGTCGTCGGGATCACAAGGCCAAGGCAGGCATTGCCCAGCGCAAGCCCGGCGATGATGACATAAAGCGTGCCACCACCCATCGCCACGACCAGCGTCAATGCCATCGTAACCGACGCAAAGCCAAAGATCGCAGTGCGCATCACTGGCACCATCCCATAGCGCGCGCCCAATGGCCCCGCCGCCTGTGACGCACTGAAAAACCCGATCGCATTGACAGCAAAGGCAATGCTGAACCCCGTCGGCGTCAGCCCGAACTGATCTGTATAAACGAACGCCGCATTGGCGAGAAAAACAAAAAAGCTTGCCATGCCAAAGCCACCGATCATCGTCAGTCCCATAAACACCGGATCGCGCAATAGTACCCCTGCCCCGCGCCGCAGGTTCTTGAAATTGATCGCCACACGCGACGCGGGGGCAAGGGTTTCGCGGAACGCAAATGCTGTAACGAGCAGACTAGCGCCTGCCGCAGCGAACATCGCCCAAAACAGCAAACGCCAACCGCCAACCGCCAACCAACAGCAATCCGCTGCCTGCCAGTGGGGCCAGCATGGGTGATACAGAAATCACCAGCATGACCATGGCCATCAGTTTGGTCCCCTCAACGCCAGTATAGCGGTCGCGAATAATCGCGCGAGGCACGACCATCAAGACCGCCCCGCCAAGCCCTTGCATCGCACGCAACGCAATCAGCCAGCCGATGCTGGGGGCCAAGGCGCAACCCACGGTCGCAACTGAAAAAATCCCAAGCCCCAAATATAACGGCGGCTTGCGACCCACCTGATCGGACCACGGCCCATAAAACAGCTGTGCCAGACCAAAAGCGATGAAATAGGCGGTCAACGTCATCTGCGTCGCAGCCACGCTTGCGCCAAGATCATCCTCGATCATCGGCATCGCGGGCAGATACATATCAATGGCGAACGGGCCAACGGCGGACAAAAGACCAAGGATCAGGGCAAAACGTAGCATGGCAACCTCATAGGAGTGAGCCGCCCTGCTACGCCTGCGCGTGCGCTATGGCAATCGGGCTCAGGCTGCCTTTTCTTCTTGCTGCTGACGGTTCCACAGATGGGCATAACGATCACCCTTGGACAGCAGCGCATCATGCGTGCCTTCTTCGACGATCACGCCGTCTTCGAGCACGACAATCCGGTCGGCATCAGCAATTGTCGACAGGCGGTGTGCGATGGTGATGACCGTGCGCCCCTTGCCCATCGCCTTAAGCTCGGCCTGAATTTCCATCTCTGTTTCCGTGTCCAGCGCGCTGGTGGCCTCGTCGAGCAACAGGATCGGCGGGTCTTTGAGCAACGTGCGCGCAATACCGACCCGCTGCTTTTCGCCGCCTGACAGCTTTAGCCCACGCTCGCCGACGGTGGTCTGATAGCCATCGGGCAGGCTTTGGATGAAATCGTGGATTTTCGCAGCCTTAGCTGCCGCCTCAATCTCGGCGCGCGATGCATTTTCGCGCCCATAGGCGATGTTATACAGGATCGTGTCGTTGAACAGCACCGTGTCTTGCGGCACCACGCCAATCTGGGCATGCAGGCTGCTTTGCGTTACATCGCGCAGGTCTTGCCCGTCGATCCGCAGCGCGCCACCGCCAACATCGTAGAACCGGAACAAAAGCCGCCCGATGGTTGATTTGCCAGATCCGGATGATCCGACAATCGCAACGGTTTGTCCCGCGTCCACGCGGAGGCTGACACCCTTCAAGATCGGCCGCGCGGCGTCGTACCCAAAGAACACGTCATCCAGAAAAACTTCGCCACCTTGCACATTTAGAGCCTTAGCGTCCGGTTTGTCGGTCACTTCCGAGGGTTGTTCCAGCAAATCAAACATCTGCCCCATGTCGACCAGCGACTGCCGGATTTCGCGATAGACCGTGCCCAGAAAGTTCAGCGGCATGGTGATCTGGATCATATAGGCGTTGACCATCACGAAATCGCCAACCGTCAGATCACCGTTTTGCACGCCGATTGCTGCCATAACCATAACGGCAACCAACCCGCCGGTGATCAACACCGACTGGCCAAAATTCAGGAAACCAAGCGTGTAGTTGGTCTTGAGGGCGGCCTGTTCATATCCCGCCATAGCCGCATCATAGCGGTCAGCTTCGCGCTGTTCCGCTCCAAAATACTTGACCGTTTCGAAATTCAGCAGGCTATCGATTGCCTTTTGGTTGGCATCGGTGTCTTGCTCGTTCATTTCCTTGCGGATTTGTACGCGCCATTCGGTGACACGGAACGTAAACCAGACATAAAGCGCGATCGTTCCGACAACGACGGCCAGATACCATACGTCGAACAAAAAGAACAAAACGACCGAAATCATCAGCAATTCCAACACCAACGGCCCGATACTGAACAGCAAGAACCGCAGCAGAAATTCGACACCCTTGACGCCTCGTTCGATGATCCGCGACAACCCGCCAGTTTTGCGGGTGATGTGATAACGCATGGAAAGCCGGTGGATATGCGTGAATGTCTCAAGCGCCAACTGGCGCAGCGCACGCTGCCCCACACGGGCAAAAATCACGTCGCGTAACTGTTGAAAGCCGACATTCATCAGCCGCGCCATGCCGTATGCCAGTGTCAGCCCAACCGCACCCATCGCCAGAAACAGCGCCGATGACCCGCCATCTTCGCCTGCCAGACTGTCAACCGCACCTTTATACAAAAGGGGTGTGCCCACCGCGATCAACTTGGCCAAGACAAGGACGATCATCGCCCCACCGACACGTCGCTTTACCCACCCCTCGCCGTCAGGCCACAGATAGGGAATGACGCGCCGGATCGTGCGCATTCCATTAAGCTGGTCGTTATTTAGGTTTGCATCGGTCTTGGTAAGGCGGCGCATATGAGGGCTTTCATCTGAACAGATAGGTTTAGATAGGGTCGCATCGGTGTAATGACCAGCCCTGCCGTCAGTGGCGGGCATCAGCCGCATTGCCCCGCCTGAACCGACCAGCTAGGTCTTGGCGCAAATGCGTATAACCGGAGTCGCGCCATGACCAAAGATACACCCGACCTTGGCCCCTTTGATTGGGCTGATCCGTTCCAGATCGAACGCCAGTTGACCGAGGACGAGCGCATGCTGCGCGATGCGGCCAACACCTTTGCCCAAACGACCTTGCAGCCGCGCGTCACGCAGGCCTATCGCGAAGAAGTTACAGACCCTGATATTTTTCGCGAAATGGGCGAAGCGGGCCTGCTGGGCCTGACCATCCCCGAAGAATACGGCGGGCTTGGCACGGGTTATGTGACCTACGGCCTTGTCGCGCGCGAGATCGAGCGCGTGGATAGTGGTTATCGTTCAATGATGTCGGTGCAATCGTCCCTCGTGATGTATCCGATCAACGCCTATGGCAGCGACGAACAGCGCCAGAAATACCTCCCCGGCTTGGC
>JBLHNX010000039.1:0-12445 GCA_047622125.1 Paracoccaceae bacterium
ACGGTCAAGTTCGCTCACGATCTCGCGGGGGGTCAGGTCTGTCATTTGCTGATCTTCTCTACAGTGAGGTTTCCGTTGGTATAGACACAGATGTCGCTGGCAATCGCCATGGCGCGACGCGCGATCGTTTCGGCATCATGATCGCCGTCCATAAGGGCGCGTCCTGCGGCGAGCGCGAAATTACCGCCTGATCCAATCGCGGTCACATCGTGTTCGGGTTCCAGCACATCGCCCGCGCCAGTGATCACCAACAGGTCGGACCCGTCAGTGACGATCAGCATCGCTTCAAGTTTCTGGAGGTACTTGTCGGTGCGCCAGTCTTTGGCCAACTCAACGCTGGCCCGCTGCAATTGCCCCGGCGTTGCCTCAAGCTTTTTCTCAAGCCGCTCCAGCAAAGTGAATGCATCAGCCGTCGATCCTGCAAATCCGGCAACGACATCATAGCCACCAATGGACAAGCGGCGCACCTTGCGCGCGGTGCCTTTCATAACGGTCTGGCCAACGCTGACCTGCCCGTCACCAGCGATGACAACTTCGCCACCTTTGCGCACGCCGACGATCGTCGTACCGTGCCAACCTGGAAACTCTTGATTTGCCATGACGTTATCCTTTTGCTTGAAAAACTATATGGCGGCGCTGGGCTGCGGGCACAAGGTCGCCACAAAAAAGGGCGCCCGAAAGCGCCCGTTCTTTGTTATTTTCCGCTGATCCTAGATGGAATCTTCGATCCAGCCTTTCAGCGCTGCCTTGGGGGCCGCGCCTGCCTTGTTGGCAACCACTTCGCCGTCTTTGAACAGGAAGAGCGCTGGAATACCGCGCACACCCATTTGGGCGGGGGAATTCGGGTTTTCGTCAACGTTCACTTTGACGACTTTGACCTTGCCAGCCATCTCTTCGGATAGCTCCTCCAAAGCGGGGCCGATCTGTTTGCAGGGGCCGCACCACTCCGCCCAGAAATCCACGACAACGGGAATATCGGACTGGCGGACTTCGGCATCAAATGTGTCGTCGGTAACTGCTACGGTTGCCATTGGGGTCTCCTTGGCCTGTGTCATGCGCCCAAAGAGCGCAAATCATATCGAAAATGGAATGTATGAAGGCACCGGCGGGTCGTCAAGCCACGCTCGCGTTTTCAAGGGCGGTATCAAGCAAACGATCAGGAATGTGGACAAGGTTTGCGGTTGCAGTCCAAAGGATTGCGGCATCGATCCGGCGATCCGGAAAAATTTGCGCAACCGCATCACGATAGACAGCCATTTGCCGCAAAAGACCGATGGGCGTCTGGTCTGGCTGATCCGGCACAAGCCGGTTTGATTTGAAATCAACAATCAGCACGCTGTCGTCTTTTACAATAAGGCGGTCAATCGTGCCGTGAACCCGACATCCGTCCAGCGCCGGGATTGCGGCGCTCACGTCAACCTCGGCCAAGGCGGTATCATTAAAGATATGCGCCAAGTGCGGTGCGTCGATAAGGGCGCAGGCATCTTTTACCAAAGTTTCAGCCTCGGACCTATCCAACGGAAATGGCTGAGCAGCAACAAGCGTGCGCCCCAAGGCCATTCGCATTTCCCTGGGATGTATTGGCAAATGTTCAAGCAGCAGATGGATAATGGTGCCACGTTGCATGGCACTTTCGGCGTCTAAAGCGGATGAATCGTCGAGCATTACTTTGGCCCCGCCAAGATCGGAAGGTGAAATGGTGCCGCGGTTCCTGGAGGGCTTATCGACAGGACCGAACTCTGGTGGTGTCGGTTTTGCGACAGGCCGGTCCGCAATTTTTTTCGCAGGAAGGGTGTCCCAGTCCAGATGGGTTAGACGTAAACCTTCACCGCCGGGCAGGGGGTGTGTAACGGCCCCCGCGTGGCGCATGCCGTCCTCGACCGTGCTATACCAACTGTCGTCACCGGTGCCGGTTTCACCAGCTGCGCAAACTATAAGCCACTTTTCAGCGCGGGTCATCGCGACATAAAGCAAACGGCGGCGCTCGCGGATTTGTGCTGCGACCATTTCTTCATGAACGTCCACCATCGGGACGGGCATCTCGGCCCGCTTTACCTTCCACATTACATGCGGCTTGGCGCTGTAGATTTCGCTGCGAATTTCGTTGGCTTTGGTGTTTTTGGCCGTGTCTGGCAAGATCACGATCGGGGCCTCAAGCCCTTTGGAGCCATGGACCGTCATGACCCGGATACGATCACCGGCACCGTCCATCTGGCGTTTGATTTGCACATCTTCGGTTTCAAGCCAGTTCAAGAAACCTGTCAGGCTTGGCACTGACGCCCGCTCATAGGACAGGGCCTGCGACAAAAGCGCGTCAATCCCGTCTTCGACCTCCGGCCCTAGCCGCGCGAGAAGTAGTTTGCGCCCATTGTGGCGGGTCAAGATACGCCCGATCAGATCATAGGGGCGCAGGAAATCGGCCTTACGCAGAAGATCGTCCAGAATCGCATAAGCATCCGTCATCTCGGTAGAATCGCGCAAGTTCTGCCAAAGGTACCGTCCTTTGGCGCGACCCTGTGCCAGCGTGAAAAGCTGTTGCTCGCTCAACCCGAAAAGAGGCGAGCGAAGAGCGGATGCGAGTGAAAGATCATCCTCGGGCAATGCAATAAATTGCAGCAGTGCGGAGATGTCTTTCACGGCAAGTTCGGCGGCGAGCTTCAGTCGGTCAGCGCCCGCAACATCCAGCCCCTTGGCCTTGCAGGCAGTGATGATTTCACCGAATAGATCGCTGCGTCTTTGTACCAATATCAGGACGTCGCCTGCGGTAATGGGGCGGCTTTCATAGACATCAGTTTGATCGACTTCGGCCGGAATAGTCTCGTATTTGATCAGCCGATCGACCTCATTGGCGATTTGTTCGGCTAACTGGACGGTGTGATGGTGGCGGCCTTTTGAATCGACGGGCTTGAACCACGGCTTATCTGGATCTTCCTTTTCGTCCGGTTCAATCGCTACCCAAAGATCGACCCTTCCGGGCATGTTTTCTTTGAAAGCACGGTGGCTGACGTCAGCTTCAAGCCCTTCGGAGCGCTCGCCAGTAAAGGTGCGATCTACGAGGGTCAGAATGGCACCCGATGATCTGAAAGAATGTTCCAGTGACAAGTCCTGTAAATCAACGCTGACTTTGCTCAACTCAGCGGCAAAGTGGTCGCGCATCCGGTCAAAGCCTTCGGGGTCTGCGCCTTGAAACGAATAGATTGATTGCTTTTTGTCGCCGACGACAAAAATGGTGCGCGCGCGATCCGGGTGCGCCCCTTCGCCGGTTGCGAACTCTTGCGCGAGGTTGCGGATCACGGCCCATTGATCGGGGCTGGTATCTTGGGCTTCGTCGACAAGGATGTGGTCAATGCCGCCGTCAAGTCTGAACAAGACCCATTGCGCAACCAAGGGGTCAGTAAGCAGCGCGCGCGCCTTGCGAATTTGATCGTCGAAACTCAGCATTCCGCGGCGCAACTTGGCATCCTCAAGGCGGGGGATGAATTTCGACGCGAAATCATAAAGCGCGCGCGTCTTTTCAAGGGCAATAAACGCTAACCTTTGCGTCCGTGCCTCGGCTACACGATCCATGAAATCATCGAGGTCCGCCGCCAATTCGGAGTGTGCTTCGCGGGTTCCTTTGGTCGGAAATGCCCCGGCCTTGGACCCGAAGGCCGCCTTTGCCCCAGCGCCAAACAGAAAAACACCCTCAAAGACAGCGAGGTCGCGCAGGGTGAGCGGATGATTAAAGTCAACGTCAACCAGCTTGTCCGCAGCCTTCACTTCTGTTGACGTCCCCTTGGCACAAACGGCAATCAGTTCACGAATGATCTGCAAATCAGCAGCCTGCACCACGTTATCCACGATCTGGCGCGCGGTGGTGTTTGAAGGCAAAAGAAACAGGTCTGCAAGTGCTCCCTCGTTAAAGCCATCAAGGAACGTTTCTGCGTGGCGCGCGATCTCGGCGGTGATCTTGCCCAAGCCCTCGCCGGAAAAGTGTCGGGCAAGAATGCGCACGACTTCATCATCACCACCAAGCACCATATCGTCGATGACTTCTGCGCGCAGCAAATCGGCGGCGCGATCTTCCATTTCAGTGAATTGAGGGCTGATCCCTGCTTCAAGCGGGAAGCGACGCAGGAGACCGGCACAAAACGAATGGATCGTCTGAATCTTCAGCCCGCCAGGCGTCTCGATTGCGCCTGCAAAAAGCACACGCGCGATGCGCAGGCGTTCGGCATCAATCGACCCTAAAACGCCCAATTCCTGCAATTCCTTTCGCAAGTCATCGTTGGCCATCATCGCCCACGCACCAAGCCGTGCAAAAAGCCGGTTCTGCATCTCGCTAGCGGCCGCTTTGGTATAGGTAAGGCAAAGGACATTCTGAGGGTCCGTCCCGTCGAGTAAAAGACGGGCAACGCGGTCGGTTAAAACCCGCGTTTTACCCGATCCGGCATTGGCCGAAAGCCAGGTTGAATTGCGCGGATTGGCGGCTTCGATCTGACGCTGTGTGGCTTCATTTGGGGCGGTCATGACAGATCCTCCGGGGCGATGTCGTCGGCGTCGCTCCACTCGCCAAAGCGGGAAAGGTGATCATAATTCCCACCGTCACCGCGCTTCATATGTGCCAACCGTGCGGTGTATCCACGTTGAGGCCGCAACCATTCACCAATCAGGTCGTGGAATTCGGCCCAAACCTTATCGGCGGGGTACTCTTCAAGGGGGGCGGCGACGTTTTTGGGATCACTTCCAAGTCCGACATAAACGGCCGCCTCGGTGCGGGCCTTGCCAAGCCCTTTGAACGCGCCGCGTTCTGTCATCGCAGCAAGAAGAAGCAGCTGTAGATCAAATCGCCCTTGTTCCTTCTGGCTTGGTGGGGTGCCTGTCTTGTAGTCATACAGAATGACATTACCGTTTGCGCAGCGGTCAATGCGATCCGCGATCCCGCGCAATTCAAAATCGATCCCGGTAAGGCTGATCTCGCCTCGCTCCTCGAATTTCTCGGGGGCTGCAAGGGCGCGGCGAGCGATGTCATCGCTCAGAAACGTATCAATGACCCGCTCTAGCCGTGCAAACCACAGCACCCGATACGCGGGCCACGGGCAAAATTCATCCAACGCCTCAGTGGCGATTTGTAGAAGTTTGGCGCGGGCATCAGGATGATCGGGCGCTGGGCCATCTCGCACAAAGCGTTCCAAAATCTTGTGCACGATAATGCCACGCAACGGCGCGTCCGGTTCAGGCGTAAGAGGATCCAATTTTTTCAGACCCAAGATATGGCGGGCATAGATGGCGTAAGGGTCCCTGATAAGCGTCTTGATCTGCGTTACCGAAAGGCCTTTGGGGCGCGCCGCAACGGGTGGTCGTGGCGAAGGGCGCAATGCCGGCGCTGAAGGTTCTTTTGGCGCACTAATCTGCGCTGCCATAGAAAGCCAATCATCACCCCGGTCTTGCATTTGCTTTAGCAACGCAGGGCCGTCATTTTCCTTGAGGCCGCCCAGCAGGTTGGTCAGGCGATTGATCCAACGTGATGGCACGGTCTCGGCTGCGTCAGAACGTTGCGCGCGAGTAATCCAGACCTCGTGGCCAGCGATAGCTTGCTGAAAATCATGCGCAGCAAGGCCGATGCGCCGTTCCGGCAGCAGCAAGCCAGCATCGAGACGCATTTTGCGATTTAGCCATGGATCGGGCTTGGGGGCTTCGGGCCATGATCCTTCGTTCATGCTGCCCAAGATCACAAGATCGGCGCTTTGGACCCGTGCTTCGAGTGTGCCCCAGAACAGAACCTGCGGGTGGCCCTTGTCGCGGTCGCGCACGTCGCCTGTATCCAGCACCGCGCCAAAAAGCCTGGCGTAATCACGCGTTCCAAGCTGCCCACCCGCATCTGCATGCAGCGCGAGGGTGTCACAAATGCGCTTGGCCTCGCGTCCGGCACTTTCGTCCCAAAGCCCACCGCTCCCGATACCGTCCGGCCCTGCTGCAAATAGATTGGCAAGCTGCAGATGGCTTGCAACATGCGACGACAAATCGCGATCACCGGTTGCTTCAATCCCGTCCAAAGCGGCGATCAGCCATTCGATCCAACCGATACAATCCGGATCAGCCTTTTCGCGCCGCGCGGCCCAGGAACGCAGGCTTTCTGCGTCTGGATAGGGGGGGCCATAACGCCGCAAGTGCAGTTCGAGCTCGCGGGTGCGCAACAAATGCGTGCTGCGGCCCCCTTCGCCGGTATGGGTGAGCGGATGTTTGAGGAGGGTCAACAAGGCCTCGCCAGTGAGCCGTTCGCCAAACAAATCAGCGACGTGACGCAGAAACCGCCCCGGTGGGCTAAGCGGCAAGGGCTGACCCGCGCTATCATCGGGCGTGATATTCCACCGCTCGAGTGCTGCCGCGACTTGGCGCGTGAGCATACGATCAGGCGTTATTAACGCAGCGGTAATACCATCTGAAATGGCTTGGCGCAGGCGTAGCGCAATTGCCTCGGCCTCGGCGCGGGGCGAGCTGGCAACGACAATCGTCAGCCCTTTGGTTGCGCCAGCAAGATCAACGAGCTTGGACCCTTCGGACTGCCACTGGTCTGTGACGGGCGCGGGCCGCAAGGCAAGTGAAACAAGCGCATTGCGTGCGTTCCCTTTGGCTTGTCCATGCCAAACGGCAACGTCCCGATGACTGATATCCAGATCACGCAACAGCTTTACGAAGCGAAATTGAGGATGATCTTCGCCCGTCAGCGCAGTTTCAAAACGATCCCAAACATAGTCGGGCATTTCAAAGTCAAAACCGGGCAGAACGACCGCACCTTGCGGCAGGCCCGCCACGGCACGCATGAAAAGCGCGGTTGCCCCGCGCGATCCGGTTGATCCTGCGACGATAATCGGGTGAGTTGGTGGTTTCGCGGCCCAGCGCGCAACCAGTCGTTCGATGACAAGACGTTGGCGTGCTTCTTGATCGGGCGGTTCTTGTGACACATCGAAATAGCGCTGGACGATCTGCACGAACTTTAACGCGCGGACCCAATGGCCCGACTGGTCTGTGACATCTAGGCCAGAAATGGCATCGGGCGTCACGCCCTCGCCCTGCATCTCATCCATTAATGCAGCAAGGCTGTCAGAGAGATCAAAAAGCGCAGATCGCGGCGCAAGATCAGGCTGGCGATCCAGAAGATCAGAAAGCAGAACCGACAATTCAAGCCGCCGTCTGAGCGGCGCAACCGGCAGCGGCATATCGGCAGCCAAAGGATCGAGCGCCAGATCGGTGATCAGCCGAATACGGGGCAACAGACGGGCAGGGCCATCATCAAACAGCGAGAATAGGCGGCGCTGCATCCGTCGGGTGTTCACATAAATTTCGATCTTGGCGAATTCTTCTGGTGCAAGCCGTCCCGCCAGCCCCAAAAGTCCATCAATAAGGTCGCGCCCGTAATCCGCGCCGGGAGGTAGTCCAAAAATGCGTGGAGTCGTGGTTGGCTTGAACATCATGGTTTCTTTCCAAGCATCGCTTCGGCGATCGGGATGCAGTCAGGACGCCCGACATCGCACCATTCACCCCCATAAGGCACCCCAAAAAGGCGCTGATTGGCAAGCATCTGGTTCCACAGAATGTGCATTGAAAACGCGCTTTCTTGCACGCGGCGCAACCCGTCTGGTCGCACGATTTGCGCGCCCGTATAAATAAGGCCCGGTCCCCAGACCAATTTGCCATCTGGCGCGATTTCAAAGTCGCCTTTGCCACGGTGCCCAAGGGCGCGCTTTGGGTCGATCAACAGCAAGAGACCGTCCATCCGATCTGGATCCCAGGCTTGGCGGAGCGTGTCGAACGGATTTGGACCGCGCCAAACCGCGTCAGTGTTCATCGTGAAAACTGGCCCAGCGCCCAAGAGCGGCAGCGCATGTCGCAACCCACCCCCAGTTTCGAGCAGCGCAGTTGTTTCATCTGAAATGGCGATGTCACGCTGGCCAATGTGCGTGCGGATCATGTCGGCCTTATAATGTACGTTAACCACTTTTCTGGCAACGTCATCTGCAAGCTCAAGCGCGTGATCTAAAAGCGGCTTACCTGCGACACAAATAAGCGGTTTGGGGCGGGTATCAGTGAGGGGGGCCATACGTGTGCCCAAGCCAGCCGCGAAGAAAAGGACACAATCAGTCATTCGCTTTCCCCAGCAGCAATAAAGTTTCAGCATCAGGTTCCGGCAAGACGCGCAGAATGATTTCGCGCAGGTCTTTCAGGTCGGGGTGATCCAGGTCATCCATCAAATGGGCCCAGACGCGCGGGATCAGATTGATATAGCGCCGCTTGCCATCACGCTGTGCGAGGCGGGCAAAGATGCCGAGGATACGCAGATTTCGCTGCACGCCCAGAACGGCGCAGGCCTGACCAAGCGCGGTTGGTTCCATTCCGGTTTGTCTCGCAAAATAGTCGCGGGTATTGGCGCGCAATCGGGGCGAAATATCACGTCGCGCATCCCGCAATAGCGAGACGAGATCGTAGGCGGGGTGGGCCAGAAGTGCGTCTTGGAAATCCAAAAGGCCAACCCTGTTAGTGCCCGACTTTTCGGGACGCCAAACAAGATTTTCAGCGTGATAGTCCCGAAGTGCCAATGTGTAGGGACCGTCAGCAAAGCGGCGCAACGCCGTTTCGAGGGTCGTGAATACGGCGTCTTGATCGTTCCTATTCGCGGTGGTCGCATACCATTGCGTCGCAAGGTCGGTCATCTGTGCGGCCGTTTTTGGATCAAGCCGCTGCAATCCGCTTGGCGGGTCGGTTTTGCCAATCGCAACAAGCACATCAACGGCAGCACGATAAAGCACCTCGGCGTCTTGTGGGTGAGTTTCGAGCCAGCGCGCAAACAGATCATCACCAAGGTCTTCGAGGATCAAAAGCCCAAGCTCTGTATCGGCGAAAAAGACATGTGGCGCGGCGAGGCCAATCGCACTCAAGTGCTGGGCAATAGCAAGAAAAGGTCGGGTGTCTTCGCCATTTCCGGTTGGAGCGTCCATCAGAATGGCGGTCGCCCCGTCTTTTGGATTGAACAGGCGCAGGTAGCGACGCGCAGAGGCATCCCCTGCAAGGGGCGCGCGCCGCCAATCTGCCCACGCAGTTGCGGCAAGTGATTGTTCCACGAGGGTTGCGCGATCAGTCAAACAGACCCCCAAGGCGCTGGGCCCATTTCTTGTTGCCAGATACGGTCATTTGATGGGCGGTTTCGGACATGGATTGCGGCGCTGCCATCGTCAAAGTGAGGGCATCATGCGGCGCGTATGACCCAAGCCGATCCGGCCATTCAATCAGGCAAATCGCCGTTTCAAACGCATGATCAAGGCCAAGCTCGATCAGTTCATCGATCTGTGTCAGGCGATAAAGGTCGCAGTGCCAGATTTCGATATCGCCGGCATCATAGGTCTGAACCAGTGTAAATGTGGGCGACGGGACGTCTTCGTCGTTTTCAAGGCGCGCACGGATCAAGGCGCGTGCAAACGCTGTCTTTCCAGCGCCAATCGGACCGGCAAGCAGGATCGTATCGCCCGCCACTAGAATGGCGGCCAGATCTTGTGCGAACAACACGGTTTCTGCTTCGGATTGAAGGGCAATCGGCCCTGCCTGAAAAGTCATGCGGCAAGACTATGACCTTGGTCAGCACCCGCAAGTCAAATCAGATGCTGGCGGCAACAAGTGGGGGCAAAATATCCGTGGCTTTGGGCGCGATGCCAGCATGGGCGGCAAACGAAAACCCGACGAGGGCCGCGCCAGCAGGCAGGGGTTCGATTCGGCAGTGCAGCGTTCTTCCGTCCTGAAGCTGAACGGTGACAGTGGTTGGCGTGCGCTCGCCAAAGGCGCCGACGAAGTCGGTAATTTGCAACCACGCACGCGTTGGCGAACAGTGCCCTTGCCAGATTGCAACTTCTTGGGAGATTGATTTGTCACTCAGACCGACGTGCGCCTGTGCACTATGCCAAAGGTCGTCATAGGCGCGGTTTGAAAGGGTGAGCTGCCCCGAAGTTGCGAAAACAGCAATCGCTTCGTCCAGTGTATCAATGACATGTTGCCCAAGTTCGATCTGCGAGCGGAATCGTCGGGTCAATGAGATTTCGGCACTAATGTCCTCGAACAGAAAAGCGATTGCCCCATCCGGATGTGGCCGTCCCGTGACCCGGAGGGTTTCGCCACCCAGAAGGGCCCAGTTTTCGCAGTAAGTGCCGCGCGAGGCTTGAGTCTCGAGCGCAGAAATTTCTTCGCGCCAAGTGGCATAGTCGCGCGGTTCAGGAAGCCGCTGGTTTTCGCGCATCCGGTCCAGGATCGCTCGAAGGGTGGGCCGTGATGACAAGAATTCGATAGGTAGCAACGTGAGATCAAGGAGAGACGGATTGAACATGACCAGCTTCCGGTCCCTGTCAAAAACGGCCAATCCGATAGAGAGCTGCGCAAACGTCTTGGCAAGGGTTTGAACAAAGCTGCGCTGCGCTGCCTCAGCCTTTACGGATGCATTGGCATCGATCCCAAAGTGGATCGTGCCATGACCGCGCCGCAGGCTTGTGACATCAAACCACGAGTCCGTTTGCGCCAGCGCATCTTTGACGGCAAGGCGCTGAAGACTCGGGGCATCGCTTTCGATTCGCTCGATGTCATGAAAAAGGGTCGAAGGTGGCCACGGTGGCGTTTCGTCGCCCAACGTGGGGCTGATCATTTCGACCACGTCAAGATAGGCACGATTTGCCCACGTCACGATTCCATCCGCGCCTTGTTTCCATATAAGTTGTGGCGCAGCTTCACCAAGGCTTCTGAGGTTTTCAAGCTCGTCTTCTATCGCTTCGAGCGTAACGGGATCGACGGTGTTCTCGGCATCAGAAACGAATCCTTCGGACAGCGTGATGCGCGCGAGCCCTTCCCATAGTTCAGCCTCAATAAAGCCCGCGCCGTTGTCTTCTGGTTCGATCCGATCTTGATTACTTTCGGCGAGATTGGCGAGTTGCGTGCGCAAATGTGGAAACCTTGGGCGCAAGAGGGCGATCAGCGCTTCCCAGTCTGAAAGCCGTCCATCGCGGCGCCGCAAAAGCATGCGCGCCGCGGGCGTCGCATCAATGAGTTTTTCATCATCGAACAAGAAAACCACGGTGCTCTCTGCCTCTTGCAACAGCGCGCGGGCTGTCTGGCGGTCACGCCTGCCAAAATAAAGCATGGCGCCAAAAACGGAAATTGCGCCCAAAAGCCCGACAAGAGTGGCAAAGACGATCTGTACGGGTTCTGAAAGCATCATCGCAGCGCGATCTCCTTAGCAATGCTCCGCTAAGGTGAAAGAAATTGGTTAATACCGTATTAAGCTGGGGCTAGCCGGTAATCTGAGCGTTTTCGCCAAGACCTGCGCTGTCTTGCGTCAAGCTGGGATCAATTGCTGCGCGCGGCCATTCAACGACAACGATCGCGCCGCCAGGGTTCCCTGACAGCATACGCCCACCGCCGTTTGCAAAACTAAGCACCGCACCTGAGCGTTCCAGTAGTGTCTTGGCGATGAATAGGCCAAGCCCCATGCCTTCGTAGCCCGGTCGCGAGGTGCGATCTTCACGCCGCCGCCTTTGTCGCACGAACGGGTCACCGATGCGGCCGATCACAGACGACGGAAACCCTTCGCCATCGTCAGATATGCGCACGACAATGCTGTTTTCCGACCAAATCAGCTCGATTCGGACGGTTGTCTGCGCAAAATCGACAGCATTCTGAACAAGGTTACGAAGTCCGTGGATGATTTCAGGCCGACGATATATCTGTGGTTGAAGGTGTTCCTTGCCGGTCGCGGGAACCAAAACGAAGCGCACATCCTTGCCACGGTTCATATGCGGCTCTGCGGCTTCTTTGACGACAGTTTCAAGCGGCGCGCGGTGCAGATGAAGATCGTCTTTGCCGGTCCGCCCCATCGAGCGCATGATGTTACCGCAACGTTCAGCCTGTTCACGGATCAGCGCGACATCTTCAAGCAAGTCTGGTTGGTCTGCCAATTCATCCATCAACTCGCTGCTGACAAGTTTGATTGTTGCAAGCGGTGTGCCAAGTTCATGTGCGGCAGCGGCGACAACGCCACCAAGGTCTGTCAGCTTTTGTTCCCGCGCGAGAGCCATTTGCGAGGCCATCAATGCCTCACGCATGGCGTTCGTTTCGGTGGTAATTTTGCGCGTATACAGAGCCTGAAACAGCACCCCGATCAACAGCGCGACCCATGATCCAAACAAGAACAAGCTGGGTAAAACCAATGGCATGCCGTCCGGCGCCAGAAGTGTAATATGGAATCGCGCGAGGAGCGAAACCGCGAGTATCGCAAGAACCGCCAAGAATGTCGCAGGACGAAACGGAAGGATCGTCGCGCCGATCGTCACTGGCGCGAGAAGAAGAAGCGCAAACGGGTTGTTCAATCCACCTGTCAGATAAAGCAGCAATGCCAACTGCAAGATGTCGAATACCAACATCATCGTGGCCTCTA
>JBLHNX010000040.1:0-12334 GCA_047622125.1 Paracoccaceae bacterium
TCCTCCAACGACCCCGCCGCGCCCGCCTTTTGACGGGCCAAAGCCGTGGCGTTGATCTTGTCATCCACATCCGTGAAATTGCGCACATAGGTCACGTGATCCGCCCCATATACATGGCGCAGCAAACGGTTGAGCACGTCAAACACAATCACAGGGCGCGCATTGCCCAGATGGGCGCGGTCATAAACCGTCGGCCCACAGACATACATCCGCACGTTTTTGGGATCGAGGGGGATGAACTCCTCTTTGCGGCGGCTCTTGGTGTTGTGCAAACGGATCGTTGTCATGTCAGTCCTCAAACGGGCCATAGGCTGGCCTCAAACGGTTCTCGCCCGCGGACTTAGCAACTTAAATGTTTAGGATAAACGTGAAAGAGCGGCCCGCGTGACGTATGTCAGCAGATAATAATGCAAGTAATGATACAAATGCTCTTCATGACGCTGACATAACAGGCACATCGCTATCCGTCCAGCATTTCCACGAGGGCCTTGATCGTGCGCAGATTGCGCCCTGTGACATCGCCTTTCACAGCACGGGTCCACTTGCCTGCCAGCTTGGATGCACCGAACCCCTCGGGCGTATACAGCCAGATCACACCGCTTTGCTGCACGATGCTTTCGGACGCCGCGCGGTAGGTGTCGACGACTGACTGATCAATCACCACAGGTGCCGCTGAAAAGAACCCATGCACAAGGCGCAGATCATCAGGGGCAAACGGGCACCCCGCCAAAGCGGCCTGCAACGCGGCGCTGTCGAGCACAACCACTGACACATCCACGCCCATCTGCTTGACCATCGCACCATGCAGATCGTCCGCATGATCCCCTGCACCCGCGCGAAACACCAAATTGCCACTGGCGATATAGCTGCGCACATCCCGCCAACCCAAACCACCCGCAAGCGCGCGTAAATCAGCCATGAGAACCTTGTTATTGCCCCCGACATTCACCCCGCGCAGCAGCGCGACATACATCTGATCCAGATCACTCATCCCACGATCCTAAAACATGGCCAAACCCACAACCAGCCCCTAAGCTGGCCGCATGATCCAAACCGCCCGCCTGATGCTCATGCCTCTCACGCCCGACCATGCAACTGCGCTGTTTGCAGACCTTTCGGATCCCGCTCTTTATACCTTTCAACCCGACAAGCCTTGCCCCAATATCGCCGCCCTGCGCGCCCGCTTCACCCGCATCTGCAATGGCCCACAAGACGGCAGCCCCGAACGCTGGCTGAACTGGACAGCCTTTGCCGGTGAAACGCCAATCGGAACGATCCAGATGACTGCGATGGATCACACCCCGTCCTTGCTTGCCTATATGATCCTGACACCGCACCAAAATCAGGGCTACGCGACCGAAAGCTGCCGCGCCATAATTGCCGACACCTTCACGACCACACAAACCCCCGCCATCGACGCACTGATCGACACCCGCAATGCGGCCTCCACTGCCCTTGTTGAACGGCTCGACTTTGCCCGCATCGCAACGCTCCCAAACGCCGATCATTTCAAAGGCAGCGCCAGCGACGAATACCATTACCGCCTGCCCCGCCACAAAGGACCACGCCCATGAGCCGCCAAACAGCCGACACCTTCTGCGCCACCCTCAAGGGTGCCACCCGCGCCGACCCAACCACAGGCGAGCTTGATTCATGGAAAGTCGGCGGCAAAATGTTCGCCACTTTCGGCGAGCGGATCAACGGCGTGTGCACCAAGACCGATAGCGTTGAAACCGCACAAATGCTGATCGACGCAAATGCTACCACCAAGGCCCCATATTTCCACCGCTCGTGGGTGCTGGTCCCGCTTGACGCGCCTCGGGGCGAACTCCACCACCGTCTGCAAACCTCCTACGACATCATCCGCACCAACCTGCCCAAAAAACTGCGCGACACCCTCTAACCATTCTTCTGTTCCAAAATACCTCCGGGGGAGTCCGCAAGGACGGGGGCAGCGCCCCCCAAATATCGTGCCTGCGCAGCAGTCCTTTTTCGCAAATTCTCCCCCAGCCATTGCACCCCAAGCCTTGGGTCTGATATACCTTTCACAACAAAATATAGCGGTCCAAGACCAGACAGGCGATACACGTGAACGACACTCCGGAAACTCCTGAAAATACTGACGAAAACGCCCCTGCAAAGTATGTCTATGATGGCCCTTCCATCTCGATAACAGACGAGATGAAGACCTCCTATCTTGACTACGCCATGTCGGTGATCGTCAGTCGCGCTATTCCGGACCTGCGCGACGGGTTAAAACCCGTGCACCGCCGCATTCTTTTCGCCATGAGCGAGACCAATAACGGCCACGACAAACCCTATCGTAAATCGGCCCGCCCCGTGGGCGATGTGATGGGCCAATATCACCCGCACGGCGATAGCGCGATCTATGATGCCCTCGTGCGGATGGCGCAGGATTTTTCGATGTCGCTGCCGCTTTTGGACGGGCAAGGCAACTTTGGTTCGATGGACGGCGATAACGCCGCCGCGATGCGCTATACCGAAGTACGGATGGACAAGCCCGCCGCCTACCTGCTGGCCGATATCGACAAAGATACTGTTGATTTCCAAGACAACTATGACGGCAAACAAAAAGAACCCACGGTTCTGCCCGCCCGTTTTCCCAATATGCTGGTCAATGGTGCTGGCGGGATCGCGGTGGGTATGGCCACAAACATTCCACCCCATAACCTTGGCGAAGTGATCGATGCGACGCTGGCCCTGATTGATCAACCTGACCTGAGCAGCGAAGATCTGATCGCATATGTGCCCGGCCCCGATTTTCCCACGGGGGCCCTCATGCTGGGCCGCTCTGGTGCGCGCAAAGCCTATCTTGAGGGGCGCGGCAGCGTCATTATCCGCTCCAAGACTCATATCGAGGAATTGCGCAAAGACCGTTGGGCAATCGTGATCGACGAAATCCCCTATCAGGTGAACAAGGCGTCGATGATCGAAAAGATCGCCGAGGCTGCGCGCGAAAAACGCATCGAGGGCATCGCCCATGTGCAGGACGAATCTGATCGTAACGGCGTGCGCGTCGTTGTTGAACTCAAACGCGATGCCACAGCCGAAGTCGTGTTGAACCAGCTGTTCCGTTTCACGCCGATGCAAACCTATTTTGGTTGCAACATGCTGGCCCTGAACGGTGGCCGTCCCGAAACGCTGACCCTGCGCCGGTTCCTGACCTCGTTTATCGATTTTCGCGAAGATGTGGTCGCGCGCCGCACCGCGTTCGAACTGCGCAAAGCCCGCGAGCGCAGCCATGTTCTTTGTGGTCTGGCCGTGGCCGTCACCAACATTGACGAAATCGTCGCAGCAATCCGCTCCTCTGCTGACGCTGCCGAGGCACGCGAAAAACTGATGACACGCCGCTGGCCCGCTGGCGATATCCTTGAATACATTGCACTTATTGACGACCCAACCCATACGGCCAACGACGATGGCACCTATAATCTGTCCGAAACGCAGGCCCGCGCGATTTTGGACCTGCGCCTGCAACGCCTCACCCAAATCGGCGTCAAAGAAGTCACCGACGAGCTGCAAGACCTCGCCGCGAAAATCCGCGAATACCTCGCGATCCTTGGCAGCCGTGACCGGATCATGGACATCATCCGCGCCGAATTGACCGAAGTGCGTGATTTGTTCGCTGTCCCGCGCCGCACGCAAATTGTCGACTGGTCCGGCGACATGGACGACGAAGACCTGATCGAACGCGAAGACATGGTCGTTACCGTCACATCGGGCGGCTATATCAAACGCACAGCACTGGCCGATTTCCGCGCGCAACGGCGTGGCGGCAAAGGTGTCGGCGGCATGGCGACCAAAGAAGAGGACGTGGTCACCACCCTTTTCGTGGCCAATACCCACACTCAACTGCTGTTCTTCACGACCGATGGCATGGTCTACAAGCTTAAGACATGGCGCCTGCCGCAGGGCTCGCGCACCTCAAAGGGCAAGGCGATTGTCAACATCCTGCCGATCCCGCCAGGTGTGTCGATTGCCGCGATTATGCCGGTAGACCGTGACGAAAAAGACTGGGCTGATCTACAGATCATGTTCGCGACATCTGCTGGAACTGTGCGCCGTAACCGTTTGTCAGACTTCACAAATGTCATGCGCAACGGCAAGATCGCGATGAAGTTCGAGGATGATCACGCCGATACCAAACTGATCAACGCACGCATTTGCAGCGACGACGACGATGTGATGCTCACCACCGATTCAGGTCGCGCGATCCGTTTTCGCTCCACTGATGTGCGGGTGTTCAACAGCCGCGCTTCAACGGGTGTACGCGGTATCAGACTGACCGGCGACGACACAGTCGTGTCGATGTCGGTGATCCGCCACTCCGATGCCGATCCACAAGAACGTGTCGCCTATCTCAAGATGCGCCGCGCGATGGCCGGTCTGGCAGATGATGCGGAAAACGAAGACGACGAAGACGCGCCGGCAGGTGCTATCACGCCGGAACGCTACGCCGAAATGTCGGCCGCTGAAAATCTGATCCTGACAATCTCTGCCGCTGGCTCGGGCAAACTATCGTCCAGCCACGACTACCCGCTTCGCGGACGTGGCGGCATGGGAGTCATGGCGATGGACAAGGCGATGCGCGGCGGCGCGCTTGTGGCGTCCTTCCCCGTGGAACTGGACGATCAAATCATGCTCGCCACCTCCAAGGGCCAATCAATCCGCGTGCCTGTCGAAGGGATCTCGTTCCGCTCGCGCAGTGCTGGCGGCGTCAAAGTGTTTGATACCGGCAAAGGCGAAGTTGTCGTGTCGGTCGCATGGATCGCCGAACAGGGTGACGAGGACGGTGAGGCTAGTGAGGCTGGCGAAGAATAAACGTGCCGCGCCCCAGCCGAGCCATTAGGCCAACGTTGGGGCGTATGCCACCATTTGAATGGCTAACCTTGTGGCTGTGCTGCGTTGCAAAGTCGCCACATCCATAACAGCTGGAATTACCTTATCTCGACGCGACCTGAATATTTCATTATGTTATATCTGATAATTCAAGGATAAATACGATGAAAATCACTTCGACAGCATTGGCACTCTTTGTGGCCGCAGGCGGTGCCGCACAAGCGCAAGACGTCACTTATCTATCCTACGGCCTCGGCTTTGAAAGTAGCGACTATGGTGGTGGCGACACTCTCGACACCTTCATTTTCGAAGGGGCCGTCGAGTACAGCATCAATCAATTCGTTCTCATGGCCAAAATTGATGGAGCTTCTTTCGATACTAGTCCCGGTTCGGAAGAGCTGAGCATTATTGGTGCGCGTGCAGGTTATGAATTCGCCCCAGGAAGCCTTGTTTATGTTGGCGTTGGTTCGCTTATGTTGTCCGGCGATTCAAGAACAACCGCAGAAATCGGTGCACAATATGGCGCCGGCGCCTTCCAAGCCGGTTTGCACTATTCCTCCGTTCCTGATGAAAACATTGAGGCCGTGTCACTTGCACTTGGCTACGAGATCGCACCTACTTCCGAAGTGGGTATTCGCTACACCAGTTTTCTTGAAACCAATGAATCCAGCACCCTTCTCTTTGGTTCATACGAAAGCGGTCCACTGTCCGTCGACGGCTCTGTTGAAGTTTTCAGCGGGGTCGACTTCTCGGTAGCTGGCGTCAATGGCACCTATGAATTTGGGGGCCGGTACCGCGCGCTTGGCGGGCTGAACCTGTTTGAAGGTTTTGGCGCAAATAACTTGACGGCCGTGCAAATTGGCGCTGGCTTTCAAGTGGCCGATAACATGTGGATCGACGCAAGCTACGCCCACCTGTCTTTTGACTCTGGCGACGGCCACACACTTGGCCTGATGTTCAGCTTCGAAACAGGTGACCGCGCGTTGCTGGTTGATCGCTCTAACGAAATCCGCCAGATTCCATATAACGTGTTTGGTGGTGAACTCCGTTACGTCGGTGCCTTTACCGAATTCGGAGCTTTTTAGCGTCTAATCCTTCAGAACAGTCATTCAAAAGGCCCGCGCATCGTCGTCGCGGGCCTTTTTCGTTTAGCTCAGGGATGGGCAACGTGGCCCCTTTCCAAGCGGCACCAGACACCCTAAGTGACGGTCATGAACAACACACTCCATATCATCGGCGGCGGCATGGCCGGATCCGAGGCCGCATGGCAGGCCGCCAATGCTGACGTCCAAGTCGTGATCCACGAAATGCGCCCCAATGTCGCAACCTTTGCCCATCGCACAGGCAATCTGGCTGAAATGGTTTGCTCCAATTCGTTCCGATCTGACGATAGCGAACAAAATGCCGTCGGCTTGCTGCATTGGGAAATGCGTGCCGGTGGCGGGATCATCATGGCCACTGCCGATCAGCATAAATTGCCCGCCGGTGGCGCGCTGGCCGTTGACCGTGATCCGTTTTCGGAAGCTGTGACCGCTGCATTAACTGCGCATCCTAACATATCGGTTTCATACGAAGAAATTGACACGCTACCTGATGATGGCCACTGGATTATCGCCACTGGCCCGCTCACATCCAGCAATTTGGCCAATGCGATTGCTGCTGAAACCGGCGCCGAAGCGCTGGCATTTTTCGACGCCATTGCCCCTATCATCTATCATGACAGTATCGACATGACCAAGGCGTGGATGCAAAGCCGCTATGACAAGGGCGCGACCGAGGAAGAGCGCACAGCCTACCTTAACTGCCCGATGACCAAGGCCGACTACGAAGGTTTCATCGACGCCCTACTGGCTGCTGATAAAACCGAATTCAAAGAGGGCGAGACCGCAGGCTATTTCGACGGCTGCCTCCCGATCGAAGTTATGGCGGAACGCGGCCGCGAAACCCTGCGCTTTGGCCCGATGAAACCCGTCGGTCTTACCAACGAAAACGACCCGCAAAACAAACCCTACGCCGTCGTGCAACTGCGCCGCGACAATGCATTGGGCACGCTTTATAACATCGTCGGATTTCAAACAAAGATGAAGTATGGCGCGCAAGTCGATGTTCTAAAACGTATTCCCGGTCTTGAGAACGCGAACTTTGCCCGCCTTGGCGGTATCCACCGCAATACCTTTCTGAATTCACCGACGTTGCTTGACGATCAAATGCGCCTGAAATCTCGCCCCAATATCCGCTTTGCCGGTCAGATCACCGGCGTTGAGGGCTACGTCGAATCCGCTGCAATGGGCCTGCTTGCAGGCCGCCTTGCCGTCGCTGAGATACGCGGCGAAACCCTGCCGCCCGTGCCAGATACCACCGCCACGGGCGCGCTGGTGACGCATATTACCGGTGGTGCGGATGCGAAAACATTCCAGCCGATGAACGTGAATTTCGGGCTATTCCCGCCCGTCGAGGGTCTTAAATCAGGGCGTCGTGGTCGCAAAGACCGCTACAAGGCCTATACCGACCGCGCCAAGCTGGATTGGCAAGGCTGGCTTGATCATAGCGCACTAGACGCGCCCTGAGCGCGCGCGCTAGCCTACGGGCATGAGCGACACACTTGATACCAAACTCTGGAAGCCGCGCAGTGTCTCGGAAACCCGCAAAGTCTACCAAGACTGGGCGGCCACTTATGATGACGATGTGATCGATTCGGGCTATGCGACGCCCGCGCGACTGGCTGCGATTGCCGCACAGCATTGCGCGCGTGACCTGCCGTTGCTCGATTTTGGTTGTGGCACGGGGCTGTCGGGCGCGGCCCTATCTGCGGCGGGGTTCGCCACGATTGACGGGACTGATCTAACGCCGGAAATGCTGGATATAGCGCAGGGTAAAATGATCTATCGCAGGCTTTGGCAAGGCAGCGGCGACGCGATTGCCGTAACCCCCGGCGATTACGCCACGATCACCGCCACAGGCGTGGTTAGCCTTGGCGCGGCCCCGCCCGAAACCCTTGGAACGTTGCTTGATTGCCTTGCTACTGGAGGTCATCTGGCCTTGTCGTTCAATGACCCCACACTGGCCGACCCGCGCTATGTCGCGGCGCTGAACGGTGTAATTAATGACGGTCGCGCCATGCTGGTTGCGCGCGAACACGGGCCCCATTTAACTGGCAAGGGCATGGGCTCCGACGTGATCTTGCTACGCCGCTTATGATCACGCGCTTTGCGCCGTCCCCGACCGGACCTTTGCACCTTGGCCATGCCTATTCGGCGCTGCTTGCCTACGATATGGCGACACAAAACAGCGGCACGTTCCTGTTGCGGATCGAAGACATAGACCAATCCCGCGCGCGGCCAAACTGGGAGGCGCAAATTTTCGATGACCTGCATTGGCTCGGGCTGCATTGGCCCACGCCTGTCATGCGCCAGTCTGACCGCTTGCCCGCGTACAGTGCGGCCTTGGACCATCTTTGGCAGCAGGGTCTGATCTACCCCTGCACCTGCACCCGCCGCGATATTCACGACGCAATCAGCGCACCCCAAGAAGGTGTACCAACCATAGGCCCCGACGGGCTGATTTACCCCGGCACTTGCCGGCCGCCGCACCAACATGCAACACACGCCCCGCGACCCGATGCCGTCATGCGGCTGAATATGGCGCGCGCGATGCAAGCGATAGATGCACCGCTTGAATTTCGCGAGACCGGCCTGCACGGCGACCACTTTACCTTTGCCGCTGACGACGTGATCACCAAGATAGGCGACATCGTCCTGGCGCGGCGCGACATGGGAACGTCGTACCACTTGTCGGTCGTGTTGGATGACGCAGCCCAAGGGATCACCCATATCGTCCGCGGCCAAGACCTGTTTGAGGCCACCACGATCCACGTGATCCTGCAGCGCCTGCTAGGCCTGCCCACCCCTACTTACCATCACCACAAACTTATCCGCGATGAAAACGGGCGCCGCCTTGCCAAACGCGATGATGCGCGCGCGCTGTCAAAATACCGCGCCGAAGGGGCCAGCCCAAACGACATCCGCCAAATGGTTGGCCTCTAATCCACCAATCTCATCTTGCCAAAAATATCCCCGCCGGAGGCTCCGTCACTCAGCCAAAGGCGCCATCAGTTCAACCTCACCCCCGACCACGGATGTATAAAAGCACGACCGTCGGTTCGTGTGACAAGCTGGGCCGACCTGACGCACCACAGCCAACAGACAATCGCGGTCACAATCGACCCGCAGATCAACCAGTTCTTGCGTGTGCCCGCTGCTTTCGCCCTTGATCCAGAACGCGTTGCGCGACCGCGACCAATAGGTCACGCGCCCTGTCGCCAACGTTTGCGCCACCGCATCCGCGTTCATCCAAGCCATCATCAGCACTTCGCCCGTGCCATCGGCTTGAGCAATGCAGGGGATCAGGCCCGCGTCATTGTAGATAAGTGTCGCGGGATCAAAGCCCATAGCTGGATTTCCTTTTGCAAGTCTGGCGCTGCGCACTATTTAGGGGGGACAGCGTGAAAGGGCAAACACCGTGACAGCCGACCAGGACATGATCAAACTCTACTCGGCGCGCATTTTGGCGTTGGCCGCCGATATGCCGCATACCCAGCGTCTTGCAGCACCTTCGGGAACGGCCAAGCGCCGCTCGCCTTTGTGCGGCTCAACGGTGACAGTTGATATCGCACTTGATGACGGCAAGATCACCGCCTTTGGTCAAGACGTCAAAGCCTGCGCATTGGGACAGGCAGCGGCGGCTGTGGTCGGCGCGGCGATTGTCGGGTTGGATGAAACAGCGGTGCAACAGGGGCGCGATGAATTGAACGCGATGCTTAAATCCGGCGCGCCCGCGCCAGCCGCACCGTTTGACGGGCTTGAAGTGCTGCAACCTGCTGCTGAATACAAGAACCGCCATGCGTCGATCTTGCTGGCATTTGATGCGACCTTGGATGCCTTCAAGGCCAGCCGCGCGGCAAACTGCGCCTGATAATTTCCCGTTTATAAAAGAAAAAACCGCCGCGCATCCGGGACAGGATGGCGGCGGTAAGGTGCGTTTCCGTGTGGGACCCAACACCCTTTCAGAGGAGGCAATCTCTGCAAGGTATTTGGACAGGCAGTGTCATTCGCTTGGTCACATTGAATGTTTGGGACAGGTCAATATGGGGCGGGTGTCAGCACGGATCGCAGGCAGGTCAGAACATTCCGGGCAGGGAAAGTCCGACAAACAGCATCACAACAAGGGACAGGGCACCGATTGCATCAGAAATGATCGTGTCTTGTGATCGGGCGATCACGTTTTTGATCTCTTTTGCCATTGTGGTGCTCCTGCATCGTGTTGTTCTGGTTGTTGCACCTTTGTTCTCATATCATTAACCATTAAGCAAGAACTTTATGAGAACACTTGAGAGCAAAATGTTCCACATATGGCTAACCAACTGAAATTAAACGAATAGCCTTGTCCTGTTCCATCAGCCAAAGCAGCACCCGCGCCGCCTGCCCGCGCGGTGTTTCCAGTGCCGGGTCATCATTTAGCAGCTTGCGCGCATCGGTTTGCGCCAATTCCATCAGTCCTGCCTGTCGTTCCAGGTCGGCAATCCGGAACCGCGGCAGCCCCGATTGCGCGGTGCCGATCACATCGCCTGCGCCGCGCATCGCCAAGTCTTCTTCGGAAATGCGGAACCCGTCCTCGGTCTCGCGCAAAATCTCCAACCGCCGCTTACCACTTTCGCTAAGCGGGTTTTGATACATCAGCAGGCAGGTCGATTGCGCCGCCCCACGCCCGACCCGTCCGCGCAACTGATGCAACTGGGCCAACCCGAATTTTTCGGCCCGTTCAATCACCATAATGCTGGCATTGGGGACGTTCACGCCGACCTCGATCACGGTGGTGGCCACCAGCACTTTGGTATCCCCCGCCACGAACCGCGCCATTGCCGCGTCTTTTTCGGCGGGCGGCATTTGCCCGTGCACCAGCCCGACCACGTCTTCGCCCAAAACCGCGCGCAAGCGTTTGAAACGCTCGGTCGCGGCAGTCATATCGCTGATCTCGCTTTCCTCGACCAGCGGGCAAACCCAGTAACATTGCCGCCCTTCGGTCACAGCGGCGCGCAACCGATCCACCACCGCGTCGATCTTGGCCGTGCTGACCAACGCGGTTGTGACAGGCGTGCGCCCGGGCGGTTTTTCATCCAGCACCGACACATCCATATCACCGTATTGCGCCAGCGACAGGGATCGCGGGATCGGTGTTGCGGTCATCACGAGAACATCGGCCGACTGGCCTTTTGATCCCAGCTCCATGCGCTGCGACACCCCGAAACGATGCTGTTCATCAATCACCGCAAGGCGCAGATCGTGGAAATGCACGTCTTTTTGGAACACCGCATGGGTGCCAACCAGAATTTGAATATCACCACTTGCGAGCGCTTCAAGTTTGGCGCGCCGCTCGGCGCCTTTATCACGCCCTGTCAGCAGTTCGAGCACAACGCCCGCGTGTTCGGCCAAGGGGCGCAGCCCCTCAAAGTGTTGACGCGCAAGGATTTCTGTCGGGGCCATCATCACCCCCTGCCCGCCGGACTCAACCGCCGCAAGCAAAGCCATCAGCGCCACAAGCGTCTTGCCCGACCCCACATCGCCCTGCAAAAGCCGGTTCATCCGCTGCGACGCGGCCATATCGGCGGCAATTTCAGCAACTGCGCGGGTCTGCGCGCCCGTCGATTTATAGGGAAGTGCCGCCAAAACGCGGGCTTGCAGAAACCCCGTTCCCGGACTTGCCCGTCCTTTGCCCCGTCGCAAAGTCGCCCGCGCCAAGGCCAGCGTCATCTGGTGCGCCATCAATTCATCATAGGCCAACCGCTGGCGCGCAGGATCGGTCGGGGCCAGATCGACACTGTCTTCGGGCGCATGTGCAGCCTCGAGTGCCGTATGCCAGTCCGGCCAGCCTTCGCGGGCTTTCAACGCAGGATCGATCCAGTCGTCCAGCAGCGGCGCCATCGCCACCGCCGCGCGCGTCGCTTTCCACATGAGTTTCTGGCTGATACCGGCAGTCAGCGGATAGACTGGTTCAAAGGGGGGAATATCACCAGCCTCGTCCACCGGCAGTACATGATCGGGATGCACAATCTGTGCCACCCCGTCGAACAATTCTACTTTGCCAGACACAAGACGGCGCTGGCCGGTGGGCAGCAGTTTGCGCACATAGTCGCCGTGGGCGTGAAAGAACACGAGCTGGAACGAGGTCTGCGCATCCTCGACCGTCACACGATACGGGCGGCCACGACTAGCGGGGGCGTGATGCAGACCAACTGTGACTTCGACCGTAACAGTGGCGGGTGCAATTACATCTTTGATACTCTCGCGTTTGCGGCGATCCACGCCGGAATGCGGCAATGTAAACAACAGATCGCGCGGCTTTTCGATACGCATCTGCGCGAATATCGCGGCGGTTTTCGGCCCGACCCCGTCAAGCGTTTTCAGCTCGCCAAACAGCG
>JBLHNX010000041.1:0-12126 GCA_047622125.1 Paracoccaceae bacterium
TCGGGCGCACGGTCCGGGATGGCTGTACAAATGATGCGGCAAATGGGTTACGAAAACGTCACGAATTTAGGCGGTTTGCATCACTGGAGCGCAGCGGGCGGCGAAGTCGTCTAACGCCGGACCAAATATCTCAGCTTGACGCCCACTTTCCAGAACGGCGCAATTGTGCTTTCCTTTCGGTATTCACTGACCCGAGGATTTCATGATGCGCCGTTTTGCCCTGCTGATTGCCTTATTCTTGTTGCCTGCCGCCCTCGTGGCGCAGGACCGCCCGAATACGATCCTTGTGCTGGATGCCTCGGGGTCGATGTGGGGGCAAATTGACGGTGTCGCCAAAATCACCATCGCGCAAGAGGTCGTTACCGATCTGCTGCAAACCCTGCCCGCTGACCAGCGCCTTGGCCTGACTGTTTACGGCCACCGCACGCGGGGCGATTGCACTGACATTGAAACCATCGTCGCGCCCGATCTGGGCACACGCGATGCAATTGCACAGGCTGTGGCAGGTATCCGTCCGCTGGGCAAAACACCGATGACCGACGCCGTGATCGCCGCCGCGCAGGCCCTGCGTTATACCGAAGACAGCGCCACGGTGATCCTTGTCAGTGACGGCGTGGAAACCTGCAATCCCGATCCCTGCGCCGCCGCGCGCCTGCTGGAAGAGGCAGGCATTAACTTTACCGCGCATGTGATCGGCTTTGATATTTCCGACGCCGAAGCCTTGGGCCAGATGCAATGTATCGCCGACGAAACCGGCGGCACCTTCCGCACAGCGCGCGACGCCGATGAACTGGCCACTGCGCTGGCCGTGATCACCGAAGACCCCGAAATCGTTGTCGCGAACGGCACTTTCCGCGCCACGAATGGCGAGGGTGGACCAGTCATCACTGATCAGGTCATTTGGACCATCGCCAGCGATGCGGGTGTCATCGCCGAAGACGAGCCCGGCAACCCGATTACCCTTGATCTGCTGGAAGGCACGTACGGTGCGACCGCTACATGGGTGGTGCAGGAATTGACCGAAGAAACACTCTTCACCGTGTCAGGCGCGGGCGATGTGAGCGTCACCATCCCCTTTGACATCCCCCTGCCCTTGGCCACCGTCAGCGGCCCCGCAACTGCCCCTATGGGCGCGACCGTGCCCGTTGAATGGACTGGTCCGAATGCCGATATCGACCGCGTTGTTGTCGCCATCCCCGGCGAGCGTGACTACGAAACCCACGCCTATACAAGGGACGGCAACCCGCTTGATCTGCAAATGCCAGTCGTACCGGGCATGTATGAACTGCGCTATGTCAGCGGCACCGATGATCTTGCAGTCGGCCCTCTGTTCGAAGTCACGCAGGTGGACGTCAGCCTTGTTGCGCCCGACACCGCCACGCTGGGTGACGCGATTGATGTCGCTTGGGTCGGCCCCAACTACGAAAATGACTACGTTGCGATTGGTCGCCCCGGCGAACGGTCCTATGAAAACTACACCTACGTTGAGGCCGGCAATCCCGTTGAACTGGTGATGCCATCCGAGGTCGGCACCTACGAACTGCGCTATATCCTTAGCCAAAGCAGCACCGTGATCGCGACCCGTCCAATCGAAATCACACCGCTGCAACCGCAGCTATCGGCCCCCGCAACGGCCCAAGTCGGTGAAACCATTCAGGTGATCTGGGACGGGCCTGACTATGAGCGCGATTATATCACTGTCAGTGAAATCGGCGATGACGGCTATGTTAACTACACCTACACCCGCGACGGCACACCGTTGGACCTTCGGATGCCACCCGAACCGGGGGATTATGAAATCCACTATGTGCTCAATCAAGATAGCCAGGTTCTGGCCAGCATCCCGATCACAATCACCCCGCTCGCGGTCCAGCTTACCGCCCCCGACACCGCCATCGTCGGTGCGACAATCGCCGTCGGCTGGGTCGGCCCCGGCTATGAAGGCGACTACATCACCGTCAGCGAGGTCGGCGAAAGCGGCTATATCAACTATACCAACACCCGCGAAGGCACGCCGCTTGATCTGCAAATGCCTGCCGAACTGGGCACTTACGAGCTGCGCTATGTGTTGCGTCAAGACAGCGAAGTCATGGCCACGCGGATGATTACCGTCACGCCAGTTGCAGTCCAGCTTACCGCCCCCGACACCGCCATCGTCGGTGCGACAATCGCCGTCGGCTGGGACGGCCCCGGATATGAAGGCGACTACATCACCGTCAGCGAGGTCGGCGAAAGCGGCTATATCAACTATACCAACACCCGCGAAGGCACGCCGCTTGATCTGCAAATGCCAGCAGAGCCGGGCACTTACGAGTTGCGCTATGTGTTGCGTCAAGACAGCGAAGTCATGGCCACGCGAATGATTACCGTCACGCCGTTGCGCGTTACGATCACCGGCCCTGACACAGCCCCCATGGGGGCCGACATCGCCGTGACATGGAACGGACCAGATTATACTGGTGACTATATTGCGGTCTCGCAAATTGGTGATCGCGGCTATGTCAACTATGCCAATACCCGCGAAGGCAATCCGGCGATGGTGCAGATGCCCGCAACGCCCGGCACCTTTGAATTGCGCTATATATTGCGTCAGGACAACCAGATTATGGCCAGTCAGATCATCACCATTACCCCGCTTCAAGCGGCCCTGATGGCTGGCGATACGGCCCGTGTGGGTGAAGACGTCGACGTCGGCTGGAACGGGCCAAATTATGCTGGTGACTATATCTCGGTCAGCGAATTGGGTGATGACCGTTATGTCGATTACGCCAACACGCAGCGTGGCAATCCCGCGCAACTTACCATGCCCGACACACCCGGAATCTATGAATTGCGCTATGTGATGCGGCGGGGTTCAACGGTGATCGGCACGCGCATGATTACCGTAACCGAGTAACAAAAAAGGGCGGCCCCGATCAGGAGCCGCCCTTGTTATTGTTGCCGCTGCAAGCCGCTTACATATGAATCACGCGCCCATAAGCATCCAGCACGCTTTCGTGCATCATTTCTGACAGGGTTGGATGTGGGAAGACGGTGTTCATCAGGTCTTCTTCGGTGGTTTCAAGCTGGCGACCGACAACATAGCCTTGGATCAGTTCGGTGACTTCCGCGCCAATCATATGCGCGCCCAACAGCTCGCCTGTTTTGGCATCAAATATGGTTTTGACCATGCCTTCGGCTTCACCCAGCGCAATCGCCTTGCCGTTACCGATAAAGGGGAAGCGGCCAACCTTGATGTCATAGCCCAGCTCTTTGGCCTTGGCCTCGGTGTAGCCGACGGACGCAACCTGCGGGTGGCAATAGGTGCAACCGGCGATGCTTTCGGGTTTGACCGGATGCGCGTGTTTGCCCGCAATCAGATCGGCAACCATGACGCCCTCGTGGCTGGCCTTATGTGCCAACCACGGCGCACCTGCGATATCGCCGATGGCATAAAGCCCGTCAACGCCCGTGCGGCAGAATTCGTCTGTCACAACATGGGTGCGGTCAATCTTGACGCCCAGTTCCTCAAGCCCCAAGCCTTCGACGTTGCCAACGATGCCAACCGCGGAAATGACTGTGTCAAATTCCATCTTTTCAACTTTGCCGTTCGCTTCGATATGCGCCGTGACTTTGCCTTTTGCGCGATCCAGCTGCTTGACCATGGATTTCTCCATGATCTTCATGCCCTGCTTGACGAACGCCTTTTTCGCAAAAGCGCTGATTTCAGCGTCTTCCACGGGCAGCACGCGGTCCATGACTTCGACAACCGTCGTGTCAGCACCCAGCGTGTTGTAAAAGCTGGCAAATTCAATGCCGATCGCCCCTGATCCGACGACCAGCAGTTTCTTGGGCATATGCGGCGGCTGCAACGCGTGTCGGTAGGTCCAGACCAGATCGCCATCAGCCTCAAGACCGGGCAATTCACGCGCGCGCGCGCCGGTGGCTAGAATGATGTTCTTGGCCGTCAGCTCTTGGGTGCCTTTGTCGGTTTTGACGCTAACCTTACCTTTGGCGGGCAGTGTTGCGACCCCCATGACAACGGTAATTTTGTTCTTTTTCATCAGATGGCCAATGCCGCCCGAAAGCTGACCGGCAACGCCGCGCGACCGCTTGACCACGGCGTCCAGATCATAGTCGATGCCCGTAGCCTTAAGGCCAAATTCCTTGGCGCGGTGCATCAGGTGAAACACTTCGGAACTGCGCAGCAGTGCCTTGGTCGGAATACAGCCCCAGTTCAGGCAAATACCACCCAAAAGTTCGCGTTCGACAATGGCCACCTTCATGCCCAGTTGTGCTGCGCGAATAGCTGCCACATAGCCCCCCGGACCGGCACCGATGACGACAAGATCGAAATTGCTGGCAGCCATGTGCCTCTCCTCCAATTGCAAAACTAGTTTGACGCTAAACTAAATTGCAAAGGGCTGCCAGTGACCTTAGGTCATGGCAGCTATTTCCTGGGCGCAACCCCGGGCGACGGTGCATCGCCAGCACTTCGGACACAATTGCGCCCGTCAGCCTTGGCAAGGTAAAGCGCCTGATCAGCCTTTTTTAAAAGGCTCTGCGGGTTCGTGCCGCTCACCGGAAACGCCGATACCCCCGCTGATATGGTGACCCGTGGCAACGGCCCATCCACATAGCGCACTTGGGTACTGGCAATCGCATCGCGCAATTCCTCGGCCAATTCGACCGCGCGCGCTAAATCGGCATTTGGCACAATCACCGCGAATTCCTCGCCGCCGATGCGGCAACACACTTCGTCGGCGGTGGCAACATCAAGCAGTTTTTTGCCAATTGCCCGCAACACAATGTCGCCCGCGTCATGGCCGTGATTATCGTTGAAGTTCTTGAATTTGTCGGCATCAAACGACACCAGCCCAAACGAGCGTTTCTTGCGGTCACAAATCGAGATTTCACGCCGCATCGCGTCCAAAAAGTAGCGCCGATTATACAGCCCCGTCAGCGGATCGCGAATGGACTGGTCGTGCAATTCATCGCGCAGTTTCACATTGGCAATCGCCATCGAGATGTGTTCACCGCAGCGCACTGAAAATTCACTGCTGTCGCGCACATGAACCGCACCGTCTTGGCCCGCATCAAAGCGGATATGCAGCAGGCCAACAGTGTCGCCATGGGCAACGATTGGTACACAGATATATTCGTTCGGGGCAACCGCGCCGTCAGCTTTGGCATGATCACACGGAAAACACATGCCCGCGGCCTCGTATTCATAGGCGCGCCCACGTCGCAGCGCCCAACAGCTATCGGGTGAGATGTGATCATGCAGATCGCCGCTGGGCCATGCACAGACCCCGTCCAGGACATCACGACTGTTGGAATAGACGTAGAGCTGCCCGTCGGTTCCGGGCAGCAATTTTTCCATGAATTTGGTGACGATCATGAACAGTTCATCAAGCGATTTACATGATTGAAGCCACTCATCCAGACTGCCCAGCATCTTGGCCTCGGCCTGGCGGGAGCGTTCGGTAGCCAGAATGTCTTTGGCGCGCCCTTCGGCCATTTCGGCCATGATTTTTGCATTGGCCAGATCACGCGCGACGCGACGCGCCTCTGAAACGTCGGTAAACGTCACAACATAGCCGCCGCCGCGCGCGGGCCGCGCGCTGGTTTGCACGACCCGCCCCGATGGCAGCGTAAGGTCGAATGAATAGGGCTGGTGCGCCTTGATCAGCGCGTCCGACCTGGCGCGATCATGATCCGAAATCTGCCCGTGCGAGAGGGATTTGTCACGAAATTCGTCCCTTTCCGTGCCAATTGTCAGGTCTGCGCCACTAATTTCAAGCACGTCGAAAATGCGGGTGTTGTGCAGTTCACACATCCCGTCCTCGGACCACACAAGGATACCTTGCTCCATGATGTTCATGATTTCAGTCGCAAGGTCGGCTTGGCCATCGTTAGACAGATCAAGCCCGTCTTGCCAAGTAGGCATAGGCGTGTCCGTGTCGATCTTGCCCTGTTTCACCTGCACACCCGCTTAACTGTCCTGCCAGTGCTTATCGTGCAGAAATCTTGCCGTGACCTTAATCGAACCAGGGCAAATCCCAATAATCTAGATCAAAGTTTTGGGATTTAGGCCGCAGCTGCCGCATCAACAGCGCGCAGTGCCGCGCCATAGCCGCCTTCGGACAACCATGCCGCTTCGGACTTGGTACTGGTACGCTCAAGGGCCGCGTTGCGAAACGGAAAGCGGCCAAAAAGACGGATCACTTCACGGTGCGCGCGGGCATGTCGCAGATTATCGGCGGCCGCATCAGACATCCGGCTGCAAATCAGGCGCACGGCGCGATCCTGATCAATTAGGTTCTCGGAATGCACCAGCGGCATATAGAAAAAGTGGCGCGCCGGTTCGCCGATCTTCATGTCCCAATCGCGGCTGATGGCAATTTTAGATGCGGCGCGGGCAGATTTGTCTGACTGAAACGCCCCGCCCGTGTCGCGAAACATATTGCGCGGGAACTGGTCGGTCAGAATGATATAGGCCAGCGTGCCAACCGGATAAGTCAGCCAAAGGCCGCATGCGCCGTCCTTGGCCTCTTGCCATGTACTCAGGAACTTGTCGCGGATCTCGGCATCAAGCTCGGCACCGCCACCATACCAGCCTTTGGGGCCGACCTCATCAAACCAAAATGTTAGGATGCTCTCAGGTGTGACCACAGAACCTCCTCCTTTTAAGACTACTCAATGGCGTTGGTGAAAGCGTTGCAGTTTCAAACCGTTGTGGCAACCCATTAGACATGCGCTGGTGTTTCTTCTTGTTGCTCTTCGATCTCGGCGTCGATGTAAATTTCTTGTGCCACTTCGGCGATCACATGCGAAGCCGTGGGCGAAACCGGCGAATAGGGCACCATATCTTCGACTGCGGTCGCGCTGTGGCGCTGTGTCATCCGGTAAAGACCATAGATCGCCATGGCGCCCATCAGAACAGCGATGAACATCCAGAATGCCTGCGGGCCGACAACGCCCATGCCCCAACCGATCAACAATGGTCCGGCAATCGCACCAACGCCGTTGATGAACAAAAACCCTGCCGATGCCGCCGCCATGTCTTCATGTTCAAGAAAGTCGTTGGCATAGGCAATTAGCAGCGAATAAAGCGGATTGGAGGTGCCACCTACAAATCCGGCGCCAATCAGCAAAACAGTAAACGATCCGGCCCCCAACAGTGCCGCCAAAAGGGCGCCAGCCGCACCTGCAGCGCCCATCGCAATGATCAAGACGCGGCGGTCCATGCGGTCAGACAGCCAGCCAATCGGGTATTGCGCCACCAATGCGCTGACATAGATCACCGATACCATTATCGAAATCTTCGCGACACTTAGGCCGATTTCGGTGCCGTAAACCGCGACCATGCCAAACTGCGCCGAATAGACCCCGCCCAGCAAGAACATGCCAACGGATGCAAGTGGTGATGCTGCGATCAGTTCGCGCAGGCGCATCGGTTTTGTTCTGTCAAACGCAGGTGTGGGCACCACCGACAACAGGATCGGCGCAAAGGCAAGCGACACCAGAACCGACGGAATAATGAACAACGTAAAGCCCGAAATGTCGCCTTGGGAAATGATCACTTGGGCGGCTACGATCCCGCCCATCTGCACGATCATATAAAGCGACAAAGCCTGCCCGCGATTTTCGTTTGTGGCCGCGTTGTTCAACCAGCTTTCCGCCGTGACATAGACGCCTGAAAAGCAAAAGCCGATCAACACGCGGCCCAATGTCCAGGCCCATACCTCGGCAAGGACGGGATAAAGGATCAATACGGCGGAAATCGTCGACCCAAGGGCGGCAAAGACCCGCACATGCCCGACGCGCCGGATCATTTCAGGGGCAAGCCGCGAGCCACCCAAAAAGCCGACAAAATAGGCTGACATAACGACCGACATCTCGAAGGCGCCAAAGTTTTCGGCAGCACCGCGCAGGCCCAGCAGTGTGCCCTGCAGACCGTTGCCAACCATAAGCATGAACATGCCCAAGAACAGGGCCCATGAGGTTCCAAGAACTTTTATCATCATTAACCCCTTTGGGCGCCACTAACCCCAAGGCTAGCGGTTCTTGTTTGCCAAGCGTGCATCATCCGCGACGCAGCATTCGCCATCCGCGCCCAATTGGCACCACAGACCTGCACTGTCCATATGAAAAATTCGTGAATCAAATCACGCTTTTGGTAAAAGTAGCGAGGCATCGCCATAGGAAAAAAAGCGATATTTTTTTGCGATGGCATGGGCATAAATGTCGCGCACACGATCCTGCCCGATCAGTGCTGATACAAGCATCATCAATGTCGACTTGGGCAGATGAAAATTCGTCATCAGCCCATCCGCAATGCGAAACCGGAACCCCGGTGTAATGAAAATATCGGTCGGCCCTTCCCATGGGCCAAGCCCACTGTCGGTTGCAGCACTTTCGATCAAGCGTAACGCGGTTGTGCCCACCGGAATGATCCGTCCCCCCGCCGCGCGTGTCGCGTTGATTTCGTCGGCGGCCACCTGCGTGACCTGCCCCCATTCCGCGTGCATTTTATGGTCGGCAATATCATCAACCTTGACCGGCAAGAACGTCCCCGCCCCCACATGCAGGGTAACATAGCTGAAATCGACGCCTTTAGCCGCCAAAGCTGCCAGCATCGTGCGATCCAGATGCAGCGAGGCCGTGGGTGCGGCAACCGCCCCCTTATGGCGCGCCCAGACGGTCTGATAATCCTGTTTATCGGCGTCGTCGGCGGGGCGCTTGGCGGCAATGTAGGGTGGCAATGGCATCGCCCCTGCCGCTGACAAAGCCGCATCAAAATCATCGCCAGCCAGATTAAACCGCAACATTCCCTGCCCGTCCGCAACCGCCTGCAGGCTGGCGCTCAGATCGGCGGAAAACACCACCGTTTCGCCAATTTTAAGCTTGCGCAACGGCTTGATCAGCGCCGCCCAACACCCGTCTGCGCGCGGCTCTAGCAGGGTCACTTCGATCTTTGCACTCACATCGCCCTGCGATGAGGCGCGATGGCGCGCACCACTTAGACGGGCGGGAATGACCTTGGTGTCGTTCAGCACCATCCGATCACCTGCACGCAGCTGATCAGGCAAGTCGCGCACGTACAGATCGCGGGTTTCGTCGCCCTGCGAAAGCAACAGCCGCGCATCGCCGCGCGGTGTCACCGGACGGGTCGCAATCAGTGCCTCGGGCAGGTCGAAATCAAAATCGCTCAGCTTCACGCCGCTCTCCTCTTGGGGTGTGATTGCCGCTATTCACCAACCTGTGGCGGCGGGCGGCGGAATAAATCACGGAACATCCCCGGCGTAAGCGCACTGAGGGGATTCACCGCAACACGCGCACTATCCGCCGGACCGCGCAGGGTAAAGTTAAAGCCGATAAAGCCTTCGCCGGGACGGGTCAAAAAGCTACCGATGCCGTTCAGCAGATAGATCGGCGACACAACGCCCTGAAAATCCATATTGCCATCAATAATGGTATAAATCCCGTCGAGCGACAGGCCCAAACCCGGCCCGACAGCGCTTGATTGTGTCACGATGATCTGGTCGGGCGTGATGCGAAACGTGGCGTCGACATTGGCAAAGGCCAGCCCCTGCCCGTCCAATTGCTGCAACAAGCCAATCACACTGATCGCATCCAAAAGCTCGGCCAAGGCAGGCGCATCGCGCACGCGCAAATCGGTCGCCGCAAGGGTTGCGTCATAGTTGCCTTCGCTGCCTGCGGGCAACAGGGTCAGTTCCATCTCGCCGCCTTGGGCGTTTTCAAGCAGGCCTGTCGCGCGGAACACACTGCCGGCATCTCCGCTTTGTAAACGCACCGCCGAACGGCCAGCGACCGGCACGACAGTGCCCTGCACAGGCGCCGTCCCATTGACCCGTGCTGTGAAACCGCCCGAAAACCCTCCGCCACTGTCAAATTCGCCGCGAAAATCGGTCAGCGCGATTCCCTCAGAGATCTGCAGATTATCAAGCGCGATCTCCATCGGTCCGCCCTCGCCGCCGCTATCACCAAACGCCGCGTTGCGCAGATCAAGCGCGCCACCTGCCACGATCACCCGTGCAGGTTGCCCCGCGCCGCGCCCGCGCAGGATCACCGGCGCATCGAACCAGCCGCCAACCTGAACGCGTTCAAACCGCGCCTCGTCCAGACCACCAACCGGACTAAGCCGGATCGCCCCCTGCGCCTGTAGCCCCCCAGCATCCAATGCAATTGATGTAATTTCGGGCACGTCGCCTGCGGTCCCAATGACACTCAGATCGCCACTGGCGTCATGTCCCTTGCGCCAGCCCAGAGCCGGCAATTGGATCCCCAGTCCCACCAGCTGCGATGTCAGGCGAAACGCCGGATCCACATCACGGCGCAGATCAATCTCGAAATCAGCGCGCGTCGCCCCATCAAGCGTGCCCGTGGGCAGTCCAATGTTAAATTCGCGCGCAAACCTTTCGGAAAGCTCGACCGAGCCGTTGATTTGCGCAAGACCCGCATCGGCAAGGTCAAAGCTTTTCTCAAAAACCACCTGCGCCGGAACATCCCCGATCCTTAACGGGCCCGTTATTGTCATGCCGTCATTCTGTGCACTCAGTTGGAGTTCCGCGGCGGCCAGTCGGCGATCCGGCACCAGCTCTGTGCTCGTCACATCGCGTAGACGGGCGGTGGCACTATAAGTAATATCTTCGCGCGTGATACGTTCGCTAAGTAGGAGATTTATCTGCGCGTCAATCTCGGCGCGGCCATCGGCAACTGTTGTCGCTATTCCCGCTTTGCTGATGAAATTGAACGGTTCGTAATCAAGCAATGCCAAGGCCGCCGTGATCGTGCTGGCCCCTCGGATATCAATCTGCGCCGGGCGCGTTATCGTGCGCGTCCGCGTGTTGGGAATGCGAAAGACCGACCCGTCAATCGCCACGCGCCCACCTTGAGACGGAGTCACGTAGCCGCGATCAAGCGCCACACTCAGTGCAGTGCCATCAAAACTCAGCACGCCTTGCCCATCCGTGATCGGTGGCAACGTGCGCAGGTAGCGCAGGTTCAGGTCGTCAAATTCTGCGGTCAGGCTTAGAATCGTAGGCTGATCTGGAACAAGACGCACCGCGGCGACAAAATCACTAAACCTAGCCGCCAAAAGGTTTTCCGAGAGCCAAGCACGGGACCGCGGCATCATCGCTTCGGGCCAGATCGCCAAAAGGCGGTCGTGCGACAGGCTGTCGATTGCGCCGTCCAATGCCACCCGCCAACCATCAGGTGCCGCGACGACCTCGCCGTGCACAACTGCGCGCTGGTTTTCATCCTGCAACACGGCTTGGCCAAGGGTCAGGGTAAAAGGGTCAAGACGCAGTCGGAAATCGGCCACTGCCGTACCAACATCAAGCGCTTCAGCGTAGATACCAGCGGGATTGACTTGCATATTGTTAAGGCTCAACTGCGCCAGAAAGGCGCCGGGCCAATTGTCGGTAAACTCGCGCAAGTAGGCCTTGCCCTCGCCCTGAAAACTGCCCCAGCTGCTTTGCACTTCGATATAGCTAAACCCGACCTCGGAGGTGACCGGATTATAGGTCAGATAGGTGCGGGCTTGCTCGAACCTGATCGGCCGGGTGGCATTGGTCGGGCGCACGACCCCTTCGCCAATTTCGAGCAGCGCATTCAGCGGCCCCAACGCGCCCGCCTCGTCAATCGTTGCGCGCAGGGTTGCCGAAATCGGCGCCTCGATCACTGACAGCCAGCTAAGCGCGGGTGATTGCGTCGCCAGATCAGCCGCCGCCGCATCATCAATCCCAAGGCTGATATCAGCAGCGCGGCTGCCGCGCGCGCTTGTGTAGCTCAGGCTCATCGTCGTGATGTAGGATCGCCCCGACAATAGCGCGACCTCACCGCGCAGGGCGGTCTGGTTTCCGCGCAAATCCAGATCAAGCTGACCACCGTCCACGGTCCAGCTACGGCCCGCCCGCGCATCGTCAAAGTTTACGATCAAACCGTCGGCTTGCACACGTTCAAGGGCTGCCAATTCGCCGCGTTCGAATACCTGATCGAATTCATCCAGCAGCGCTGTCAGACTTTCGGCTTCGCCAACCGACGTGGCCGAGGCCCCAAACGCAATCGCCACCGTGCCGTCGCGGGCACGACGTAGGTTGATCTGCGCGCCGCTCA
>JBLHNX010000042.1:0-12093 GCA_047622125.1 Paracoccaceae bacterium
CCTGCGCATCGTTTTTGGAGGTGCCGTAGGCGATCAAGCCTTCGGTTAGGATGCGTGAAACCCGCGCGCGAGGGTTCAGTGATGAAAACGGGTCCTGGAAAATCATCTGCAGCTTGCGCCGCTGATTCCGCAATTCCGCGCCGGACATATCGGCGATATCGACACCGTTCATCAAGACGCGCCCGCCGTCAGGGTCCAATAACCGCACAAGACAGCGCCCCACGGTGGATTTTCCAGACCCGGATTCTCCTACAATACCAATGGTTTCGCCTACATTAAGCTCAAAGCTCACGTCCTGAACGGCCTTCACCACGCGGCGTTTGCCAAGAAAGGTGCCTGACCCGGTCGAGAAGGTTTTTTGCAAGCCTTCCACGGTCAGGATCGGCGTCAGTTCAGCCTCTTGAATTTCATGGGGATGGGTCAGCCGTGGGATCGCGTCGATCAGTGCGCGGGTGTAGGGGTGCTGCGGTTTCAGCAACACGTCATGCGCGGTGCCGTTTTCGACAATTTCGCCCTTCTTCATCACGATCACCCGATCCGCGATATCGGCCACAACGCCAAAATCATGGGTGATGAAAATAACCGCCATGCCACGCGCGCGGCGCAGATCTTCTATCAACTTGAGGATCTGCGCTTGTGTCGTGACATCCAGCGCCGTTGTCGGCTCATCCGCAATCAGGATGTCCGGCTCCAACGCGAGCGCCATCGCGATCATCACGCGCTGCCGCTGGCCACCCGAAAGCTGGAACGGATAGGCCCGGATCGCGGCCTCCGGATCGGGAATGCCCACTTCATCCAACAACTTCAGCGCCCGCGCGCGGCGCTCGCTCCCGGTAAGCGCGCCATGGGCTTCGAAGACCTCAGCGATCTGGGCACCGACACGCATCAGCGGGTTCAAGGCGCTCAAGGGTTCTTGAAAGATCATCGAGATGCGACTGCCACGCAGCTTTAGCATTTCCTTTTCCGACAGGCCCAAAATCGGCTGCCCGTTAAAGGTGATGCTGCCGCTATCGGCAAGAACACCCTGTGGCAGCAGCCCCATGACCGCGTTGGCGGACATGGATTTGCCTGACCCACTCTCCCCCACGATGCAGAGGATTTCGCCGGGTGCGAGATCAAAGTTGATATCCTTGGCCGCATAGAGGCGGTCCGCCCCGACAGGCAAGGCAATGGACAGGTCGCGGATACTCAGCAGGGTCATTCGGATTTCCTCGTCAAACGCGGATTGAGCGCATCATTCAGGCCCTCGCCGATCAGGTTCAGCGCCAGCACGGTCAAAAGAATCGCCATCCCCGGCAGAAACGACAGCCACCACGCGGTGCGTATCACCGTGCGAGCGGCACCGATCATATATCCCCAGGACATGATATTGGGATCGCCCAAGCCAAGGAATGAAAGCGAGCTTTCCAGCAAGATCGCCTGCGCCACCATAAGCGAGGCCAACACGATGATCGGCGGCAGGGCGTTGGGCAGGATGTGGCGTGTGATGATCTGCAGGTTGCCAAGGCCCGACAGGGTCGCCGCCTCAACAAATTCGCGCGTGCGCAAAGACAGCACTTCCCCCCGGACTAGCCGCGCGACGGGCGGCCATGATACGATAGAGATTGCGATGATCACAAATGTCAGGCTGGGCTGAAAGATCGCCAAAAGCACGATGGCCAGCGCAAAACTCGGGATGGTCTGAAAGAACTCCGTAAAGCGCATGAGCGCATCATCCGTGCGCCCCGCAAAATACCCCGCCATCGCTCCCACGGGCACGCCTATAGCAAGGGCGACGACGGTCGACACCAGACCGACCAGAAGACTGACATAGGCCCCATGCGCCAACCCCGCCAGAACATTGCGCCCCAGCGCATCCGTACCGAGCATCAGGCCGTCTTGCGTGAAGGGCGGCAAGAAGGGGCGCTGCACCATCTTCCACGGGCTTTGCGGGAAAAGGATCGGGGCCAGAATGGCTGTCGCGATAACAAAGGCCAGAATGACCAAGCCGATCACGGCACCGCGGTTGTAGCTAAAACGTTTCCAAAGACTCATCATGTTGTCAGCCTTATCCGCGGATCAGCAATGACATAGACAACATCCGTGATCAGGTTGAACAGCAGTACCATCGCCGCCGAGATGTAAAATACGCCAAGGATCACGTTATAATCTCGCTGATTGATCGCTTCGAACATCAGCCGCCCGATGCCCGGCCAGGCGAATACCGTCTCCGTCAGGATCGCGCCGCCGAAAATTTGCCCTGCCTGAAGCCCTGCCAAAGTGATCACCGGCAAGAGCGCGTTGCGCAGGATGTGACGGCGCTGGATGATGCCGCGTTTCAGCCCTTTGGCGCGCGCGGTTTTTACAAAGTCGAGCCGGGAGACTTCGAGCATCGATGCGCGGGTCATGCGCATGTAGATCGCCATGAAGAACAGCCCCAGCGTGGAGGCCGGGAGCACAAGGTGTTTGGCCACGTCCAGCACATGGGCCATGCCCGTATAACCCGCCCCGATGGTCGAATAGCCAAAGCCCGGCAACCATTCTAGCCAGACGGAAAAGACCAAAGTGGCCATCAGCGCGAGCCAAAACAGCGGGGTTGCATAGAAAAGTAGTGCGAAGGTCGAAATCATCGTGTCTCCCCAACTGCCCTGACGGGCGGAGGCGGCTACACCGGCGGTCACCCCCAGCACGAGAGACAAGACAAAGGCCACGCCGGTCAGCAAAAGCGTCGCTGGCAAACGGTCTCCGATCATCTCGGCCACTGACATCTGCTGGCGGAAAGAATAGCCAAGGTCCAGTTGAACCGCCCCTTTGATATAGAGCCACAGCTGTACGTAAAGCGGCTGATCAAGGCCGAAGCGGGCACGCAAATCCAAAAGAAATTTTTCATCCGCAGCACCGGCTTCACCAGCCATAACCGCCGCGGGATCGCCCGGGGCTGCATGTATCAGCAGAAAATTGAAGACGAGTATTGCTAGGAGGATGAACACCGCCTTGACCAACCTGCCCAATATGAATCGTATCACGCTATCCGCCCTGTTCTTGTTTTAAGAGAGTCCGGGCCACAGTGGCAGCCCGGATTTTCGGACATTTTTTGCCCTTACTTCTTGTCGATCCACACGTCGCGGAAACCGTCGTTCACACCAAAGGCCGTGTTAACGGGGTTTTTGATGTCGCAGCGATAGATCGTCGGGAAACCCAGCTCCAGCAACCAGATGTTCGGTACGTCCGATACGATCTGATCCTGAATTTGCTTATAGGCTGCCTTGCGGTCTTCGGGGTTGGCCATCAGCGCCGCGTCGTTAAACAGCTTGTCCGTTTCGGGGTTCTGATAGTTCGCGACGTTGTTCCAAGGCGAACCGGGTGCCGCGTTGTCGCCCATGTAGGTCCGCGAAACGCCAAGTGCTGGGTCGCCGTATTGGTAGAGATATGTAAAGGCGAGATCAAAGTCGCGATCCGCGACCTTCTGGTTCCAGCCCGCCACGTCCGACGGCACGATCTCGGTTGTCATGCCAATCTCGATCAGGTTCTGTTTGACCGCTTCTGCCCAACGCTGCCATGTCTCACCATATGGTAAGCCAAGGATGCGGATGGTTTCGCCGTTATAGCTGCTGTCTTCCAACAGGGCTTTTGCTTTTTCAGGATCATAGGAAATATCTGGCGTGTCGCCATCCCAGAACCGGGTGGAAGAAGACAACGGACCGGTCGCGATTTTGCCCAGCCCGTTCCAAAGCGCGTTCTTGGCGAACTCGCGGTCGATCCCATGCATAATGGCCTGGCGCACTTTCACGTCGTCCAGCGGCTTGTTGTCGTTGTTGACCCACAGCCATGACAGCGGCCCGAAATATTCCCACCCCTTGTCGGTGATGCAGGTGTTGTCCATCGCCTGAATGCGCGTCACGTCGAAGTTTTCGACAGACCCGCCGGGCAATACGTCAACCTTGCCCGTCTCATAGGCTACCGCGCGCGAGGCGGCATCGGGGATGACGTGGTAGTACACATCATCCACGTAAGGCTTGCCTTCCATGTAGTAGTCTTCGTTCTTCACAAGATGGATAAAGCTGCCTTTTTCCCACTTATCGAACTTGAAAGGCCCGGTCCCGATGGGCGTGTTGTTCGCCTCGTTGCTGGCAAAATCAGTGCCCTCATAGATGTGCTTGGGGATCATCGGTGCCGTACCGGGCTCGAAAATGCCGATGAAGGGCCCGAATGGCTGCTTTAGGTTAAAGACAACGGTGAGGTCGTCAGGCGTTTCGATGCTCTCGACATGCTCCATATAGGTACGCATGCGCGAGTGGCTTTCACGCAGGAACTTGTCCATCGAAAATTCGACGTCCGCAGAAGTGAACGGCTTACCATCATGGAACACGACACCTTCGCGCAGTTTGAATGTGTAGGTTTTGCCGTCTTCCGAGATTTCCCAGGATTCAGCGAGCTGGCCCTGGGGCTTGAGATCAAAGTCATAGCGCAGAAGGCTCTCGTAGATATCCCCGCCCACCATCTGGGTCGGCCCGTTTTGCACGAGACCCAGCATCAGGCTGGGCGGTTCCGGCTGAATCACAACGTTAAGAGTGCCGCCCGATTGCGGCTCCCCGTCCTGCGCGGCCAGTGGACTGGCAAGCGCCAGCGCCAAAATGGCAGCAGTTAATTTCACAGTTTTAAGCATTTATATTCCCCATTTTTATCTGTTGGCTATTGTATTGCGAAAGCGTCTCAACTTGGCGTCGAATACCGCCTTTGGCTGCTGAAAGTCTGCGCGGCTTGCAGGTCTTTGCGCATCTCATTCTTTTTCGGTGAATGATTTGATGTATCTGATAATACCCTCCTTTGAGTCGTCTATATCGGCGCGCATTTCGGCAGCAGCAGCCACCGGATCGCGCTTTTCGCATGCGACAATGATCGCCTGGTGATGTTGAACAACCGCAATTTTTTCGTGGCCATAATATCCCGCGATCAAAGGGCCCATGCGCAGCCACAAGCCACCCAGTATCCCAAGCAAAATGGGCATGTCGGCAATTTCGGCCAAGGCGAAATGGAACTGCTGATTATACTGAACCGCCTGCGGCCAGCGTCCGGCACGGGCAGCGGCCTCATTCTTGTCCACAATGCGCTTCAGCCGAAGAATATCCTTTGACCCCGCCATCTCAGCCGCGCGCCCTGCGGCAAAACCTTCCAGCTCTCGCCGGATGCTCGTAATCTCCAGATATTTTGCCAGTGTCAGCACCGGCACACGCACATCACGCACACTGCGCTGCTCCAGCGCCTCGTCCCGCAAAAGCCGCTGCACGGCATCGCGAACCGGGGTCGAGCTTGTACCCAAAGCGGCGGCCAAACCTCTGATCGTTACTTTTTCATTCGGGCGCAATTTGCCGCCAACCAAGTCCTGACATACCCGCTCGTAAATAGCGTCACCGAGCGAAACCTGACTGATTTGATCCATCGCATCCTCGCGCTTTTCGGCAAATTTCAAGGCCTATTTTTGATGCATGATGCATCATTCTTGTTGAACCTGCAAATAAAAACTGCAATGCTCCGCCGCAACAACATCAGACCGCAGGGGTTACAATGAAAGTCTTTTTCGACGAACGCCAGCTGCGCCACGCGCCAACACATTACTTTCGTCGCGGCGCGGCAATGCCGCATCAAGAACAGCCACAACGTGCTGAAATTTTGCGCGATATGCTAATCGGCGAAGGGTTCGAAATTTCAGAACCCCAAGATCACGGGCTGGCACCCATCAAGGCCGTCCATAACCCCGATTACGTTGACTTCCTGCCCACCGCGCACAGCCGTTTTGTCGCCAGCGCAGGAACAGAGGCGCTCGCGATCCCGACAATGCACCCCGGTGTGCGGCGCGGCAAAGAGCCGAAAGACATTCATGGCCAGTTGGGCTGGTGGATGACAGACACGTCAACGCCCCTGACCGAAGGCACATGGGAGGCCGTCTACTGGTCCGCCCAAACGGCGATTGAAACCGCCGAGGCCGTTTTGGCCGGCGCGCGTGCGGCTTATGCGCTGTGCCGCCCGCCGGGGCACCATGCGATGCGCGACTGTTCCAACGGGTTTTGCTTTTTCAACAACGCCGCCATCGTGGCGCATCATTTGACCCAAAAGTTCAAGAAGGTCGCCTTGATCGACGTGGACGTACATACTGGCAACGGCTCGCTAGACATTCTTTACGAGCGCGGCGACATCTTCTTTTGCTCGCTGCACCCCGACCCGGCCACCTACCCCACTTTCTATCTCGGCCACGCCGATGAAACCGGCGAAGGCGAGGGCGAAGGCACATCGCTGAACCTTCTGCTTGAGCAAGGGGCCAGCCAAGACGATGTGCTCGCTGCCTTGGACAAGGGCATAAAAGCGATCCGCGCGTTCGGGGCAGAGGCGCTGGTGATCTCGCTGGGGTTCGACATGGCTGTCGATGATCCCTTGGCGGCGGTTGCCGTCTATCCCGAAGGTTTTGCCGAAATGGCGCGCCGCCTTGCGGATTTGAACATTCCAACCGCGCTTGTGCAGGAGGGCGGCTATCTTGGGCCATCGCTGGCCGACAACGCGAAATCCTTTCTCACGACATTCCGTAAGGCTACACAATGAGCGCAGCACCCAAAGACATGAACGGTGCCGAAAGCGTTGTGCGCAGCCTGCATGCAGGCGGGGTCGACGTGTGTTTTGCCAATCCGGGGACCTCCGAGATGCAATTCGTGGATGCGTTGGACCGGACCAAACTGATGCGTTGCGTGCTGGGCCTGTTCGAAGGCGTGGTCACTGGCGCGGCCGATGGCTATGCCCGCATGGCAGGCAAACCGGCGGTCACGCTGCTGCACCTCGCGCCGGGTTTCGCCAATGCTGCCGCCAACCTGCACAACGCCCGCAAGGCGCGGGTGCCGATGCTCAACCTCGTGGGCGACCATGCGCTGCGCCATCAAAAGTTTGACGCGCCATTGTCTGCAGATGTTGAAGGTGCCTGCGCGCCCTTCAGCGATTGGCTGCGCTCGGGCCGCGACGCGGGCAGCTTTGCCGCCGATGCGATGACAGCTTTGGCCGTGGCCAAGGGCCAACCGGGGCGCATTGCCACGCTCATCGCACCGGCCGACATCGGCTGGGACGCAGGCGGCAAACTGGCCGAGGTAATCGCACCAAAAGGCCCCACCGCCTTGGACGAACACGCATTATCAGCCGCCATCAACGCGCTGGAAAGCGGCGAGAAAACCGTGATCATCGCGGGCAACGCTGTGCTTGAGGACTCCGATGCATTGGCCCTCCTGCACGGCATCGCTGAAAAAACCGGGGCGGATATTCTCGCGCCAACATCGAACCGCCGGATGGAACGTGGGCGGGGCCGCTTTGCCGTGAGCAAGATCCCCTACCCGATCAACGCCGCACTCGAAACTCTTGCACCCTACACGCGCGCCATTCTCGTTGAGACAACACCGCCGGTGGCCTTCTTTGCCTATCCCGGCAAGCCAAGCCTGCTGCTGCCCGTTGGCTGCAACACGGTCACGCTGGCCGATGTCGATGGGCATGGCCCCACAGCACTCGCCGCGCTCGCAGACCGCATCGGCGCAAAACCCAGCATGCCGCGCGACCTCCCCGCGCTTCCTGTGCCAATGGCGGGTACGATCACGCTAAAGAACATCGCAGCTGCCCTGGCCCATGCATTGCCAGACAACGCGATCATCGTGGATGAGGCTATCTCTTCCGGCGGGGCCATATTTGAGGCAGGCGACACCGCCGCGCCCAATACCTGGCTGGCGTTGACAGGTGGGTCAATCGGCATCGGCATCCCGCTTTCAGCGGGGGCGGCCATCGCGTGCCCGGACCGTCCTGTCATTACGCTGCAGGCGGACGGCTCTGCGATGTATACCATTCAGGCCCTCTGGACGCAGGCCCGAGAGAACGCCAATGTAACGACGATCATTCTTGCGAACCGGTCCTATGAAATCCTCAAGGGCGAGTTGCACAATGTCGGTGCCCAACCCGGCCCTGACGCGTTAAGCATGCTCAACCTCGACCGCCCTCACCTCGATTTCGTGGCGTTGGCCAAGGGGATGGGCGTACCGGGCCGCCGGGTCGAAGACGTGACAGACCTGATGCGTGCGATCGAAGATGCGGCGAAAGAACCTGGCCCCTACCTCATCGAAGCCGTGCTCTGACCTCTGAAAGGAAACGACGTGGCACTAAGTGCAGACCTCAAGAACCGGATCATTCAGGCCGTCGAAGACGGGTTTTCTGACCAGATTTCCTTCACACAACAACTGGTGCAGATTCCCTCCGTGCGGGGGCATGAACATGCCATCCAGGATCTGCTTTTCAAAACGCTGCAAACGTGTGGCTATGCGATGGACCGGTTCAAGATGGACCGCGCCGCGATTGAGGCGCACCCCGGCGGGTCGAAATATTCGGAGGATCATTCCGACGCACCCATCGTCGTGGGCATCCACCGCCCCCGAAATGAAGCGGGCCGCTCGCTTATCCTGCAATCCCATCTCGATGTGGTGCCGGAAGGGCTGCACGACATGTGGGACGATCCACCATTTTCGGCTAAGATAGACGGCGACTGGATGTATGGGCGCGGCGCAGGCGACATGAAGGCAGGGGCTGCGGCGAATATTTTTGCGCTGAATGCACTGCGCCGCATCGGGCTGCAACCTGCCGCGACGGTCTACGTTCAATCCGTGGTCGAGGAAGAATCCACAGGTAATGGTGCGCTGCAAACCTATCTGCAGGGCTACAGAGCAGATGCCGTTTTAATCCCCGAGCCCGAAGAGGAAATGCTGGTGCGCGCCAATACCGGCGTGATTTGGTTTCAGGTTCAGGTGCGCGGCGTGCCCGTCCATGTGCGCGAAATGGGCGAAGGTGCCAACGCCATCGACGCCGCCACTCGCATCATCACGGCCCTGCGCGAGATGGAAGAAGACTGGAACGCCGAAAAGGGCTGTCATTTGCATTTCGAGGACGAAGCGCACCCGATCAACCTCAACATCGGCAAAATCGAGGGGGGCGACTGGGCTTCCTCCGTGCCGTCATGGTGCAACATCGATTGCCGCGTTTCCATATATCCCGGACGCAGTGCAGAGGATGCTGCGCGCGAAATCACCGAACGGGTAAAAGCCTTTGCCCAAACAGATGGGTTCTTGTCCAATAACCCGCCGAAGATCGTCTTTAACGGCTTTCACGCCGAGGGCTATGTGCTGGAACCGGGCAGCGAAGCAGAAGCGGTGCTCGAACGCGCTCATGAAACCGCGATTGGCGCACCACTGCAATCTTTCATGACAGCTAGTTATCTCGATACCCGCGTCTACGCGCTCTACAACAAGATACCGGCGCTGTGCTACGGCCCGAAATCGCGCAACATTCACGGCATCAACGAATCCGTCAGCATCAGCTCTGTTAAGAAGATCACGCAAGCGATGGCGCTCTTCATCGCGGAATGGTGCGGGACAGAGGACATCGAACCATGAGCGACGCCAAAGCAATGACTTCGGGCGGGCTACCCCCGTTTCTTGCCGGGGTTCTGCCGGAATGTGACCCGGAGAAAGCTGATCTTCTTGCCCATGATCCACCCGCTTTTGACACTGCAATGGCGGCCGATATCGCTTTGAGGCTCTACGGTGTGTCGGGGGCGATCAAGCCGCTGTCGGCGGAAAAGGATGCAAATTTCCTCATCGTTCTCCCAACGGGCGAAGAAGCCCTGTTGAAAATCACCAACGCGGTTGAGGACCGCGCCGTCACCGACATGCAGACTGCCGCGCTGATGCGCCTTGCCTCCGCCGATCCCACCCTGCCCGTCCAACGCATCTGCGCCAGCCTCAAGGGCAATGCCAGTGAAACAGTGAATGCTGCCGATGGCCAGAGCCATGTCGTGCGGTTGCTGACCTACCTCAGCGGCACAATCCTGAGCAGCGCCACAGCCGGCCCCGGCCTGCATCACGCACTGGGCGATCTCCTGGCCCGTGTAACGCTGGGCTTGCGTGGCTTTTTTCATCCTGCCGCGGGCCATGTCTTGCAATGGGATATCAAACAGGCGGGCCAGCTGCGCCCCTTGGTAAGCGCGGTGCAAGACGGCGACCTGCGTGATCGACTGGACAAAACCCTTGATCGCTTTGACGCAATGATCGCACCGCGCCTGCCCCATCTGCGTGCGCAGGTGGTGCATAATGATTTCAACCCTCACAATGTCTTGGTGAACGCGCCCGAGGCCACACATCCCATCGGGTTAATTGATTTTGGCGATATGGTGCATACGCCGATTGTCTGTGACCTCGCGGTCGCCTGTTCCTATCAAATTGGCGAGGGGGCAGACCCGTTGCGCCAAATGTGCGCAATGGTCGCCGGCTATGCCAGCAGGCTGCCGCTTGAGCGCGAGGAGGTCGAGCTGTTGCCAACGCTCATCCGGCTGCGCCATGCCACCACCCTTGCGATCGGCGCATCGCGGGCGCAGCGCTATCCTGACAACACGGCTTATATTCTGCGCAACGCTGGCGCTTCGCTGCGTGGCTTGGATGCGCTTGACCGGCTTGGCGATGTGGCCGCAATCAAGGCCCTGCACGCCGCCTTAGGAACGGAGTGAACACCCCATGACCATGATCAAGGCCTATGAAACCGCCAATTCGGGCGCACTGGACCCTGACGACAAAGACCTGATTGAACGCCGCGCCCAGGCACTCGGCCCCGCCTATCGGCTGTTTTACGAAAAGCCGCTGCATATCGTGCGCGGCGAAGGTGTCTGGCTGTGGGACCAGGCCGGCAAAAAATATCTGGACGCCTATAACAACGTGGCATCTGTCGGGCATTGTCACCCTCGCGTCGTGCAGGCCATCTCGGGGCAGCTTGGCGTGTTGAACACCCATACCCGCTATCTGCACGAAGATGTGGTCGCCTATGCCGAACGACTCCTCGCGACGATGCCCGATGCCTTGGGGCATGTCATGTTCACCTGCACCGGATCAGAGGCGAATGACATCGCCCTGCGGATTGCGCGCAGCTATACCAAAAGGCAGGGCGTTATCGTCACGCGTCTTGCCTATCATGGGCTGACCGAAGCGGTGGCGGAACTTTCCCCATCCTTGGGCGCATTCGCGCCGCGCGGCCCGCGCATCCGGCTGATTGACGCCCCCGACACACTTCGGGTGCCGCCCAAAGATCAAGCTGCCAAACTTGCAGTTGATCTGGGCAAAGCGATTGCAGAAATGCGCGCAGAAGGGATCGAACCGGCAGCCTTAATCGTCGACACGATCTTTTCAAGCGATGGGCTTCAGCCCGATCCGGCAGGGTTTTTGAAACCAGCCGTCGATCTGATCCGCGCAGAAGGTGGTATCTTCATCGCTGACGAAGTGCAGCCGGGTTTCGGGCGTACCGGAGATGCTTTCTGGGGGTTCCAACGCCACGGACTGGTGCCCGACATGGTCACCATGGGCAAGCCGATGGGCAACGGGTTTCCGGTGTCAGGGGTGGCGATGCGCCCTGAGCTGGTGAGGGAGTTCGGCGAAAAGGAGCGTTATTTTAACACGTTCGGCGGTAACCCAGTGGCCGCTGCTGCCGGGATGGCGGTTCTTGACGTGATCAAGGACGAAGCGTTGCAGGCCAATGCATCCCGCACGGGTACCTTTCTCAAAGAGGGGTTGCAGAACATTGCTACGCGTCGCAGCGCCATCGCCGACGTGCGCGGCGCGGGGCTGTTTCTGGCGGTGGAATGTGTGACCGACCGCGAAACCAACACCCCCGACTCCGGGCACGCAAGTTTCATCGTCAATCATCTTCGCGACAACGGTGTTCTCATCAGCGCCACAGGACCAGGCGCTAATATCCTAAAAATCCGCCCCCCCCTCATCTTGCAACGGTCCGAGGCACAACTGATTCTGGATGCCCTCGAAACCGCGTTTGCCGCAGCTGAAATGAGATAGGCGCACCTCCCAACGAAACCGGCCTTTCCAGTTACATTATTCATGGTGGTGAGTATAGGTTTGCTTTGGGGATGGAACTGGCCGGGCATCGTCAACTTGCGGGGCCTGATCTGAAATCGTACCGACCGACATGACAAAAGCCAAACATTCCGGCGCCTTCAAAGGCCACCGTTTCCCGCCTGAGATCATTGCATATGCGGTCTGGTCTTAT
>JBLHNX010000043.1:0-12038 GCA_047622125.1 Paracoccaceae bacterium
CCCACGCCCGCGAGGCCGACTATGGTCGCCTGATTGCTGCTATCCGTCTTTGACTTTGGCAATATTTGGGCGATCGCCCGCCGCGTTTTTGCCTGATTTCGCGAAACAATGGCACTGCTAACCCCGCGACTGTTGCCCAAACAGTGAGATCTGCCCTTAAATTTAGGAAAATCGGGGCATTTGACGATTTGGGCCAAACCGCCACAAACCGTCCCAAAGTTTTTCCGGAAAATTTGCATCCCGCCAAACTGGCGCCTCTATGCGCTGTCAACTTGTTCGTAAGGGGACAAACCCCACTTGAGCGAGCAGAGGAACGAGCAGATGAAAACGCAAAAACGTTGGATGACCAAGATGATCAAAGAGGCAGAGGCCTGCACAGTGAAGATGCCGTGGAAACGTGGCCCGCGCCGCGAGGCCTTTATTTCGGCCCGCCACGCCGTCGCCGCACTTCAGGTAAAGCGCGCCGCCGCTTAAGCCCATACAGATAGCCCGCATCCCGACGGGATGCACTGCGCGCCGTCCGGTTCCCTCCCGGGCGGCGTGTTGCGTTTTGCAACCGCGCAAGAATCAAAATGTGGCAGCTTGGCGCTTGTCTTGGCGACAATCCACTGGGGCAACATAGGATTGATCGCCAGAATGCGCAGTTTGGCAGATGTTTTTGACAGCAAGCCACCTTATCCGTCACATTATGATTAACAGCAACGATCCTCAGATGTTGTCGGTGGCGCTGCCGGATATGTGTCGCACCCTTGGGTGCGTGCATGACCAAAGCCCACCAATCCACCGCTGGCCTCGCGGTGGATAACTATTCCTCACCGGCTCTTTGAAGCCGGTTCGCTCAGACAAACGGCGACCTCGGCGCAGCAAGCTTTTATGCGCACATGCGAGGTCGCCGATCTGACGACGACAGCCTCTCGATTTCAGCAATATAAAATATTGGCCGCCGCTTGGTGGCCTAGGCCTGTTTCGCCAACCGCGCTTCAAGAACATCAAACGGCACACCCGGTTCATCCTTGGCGCCGCGAATGACCAGTGATGTCTTAACGCTGGCCACGTTGTCAGCCGACGTCAGGTCTTCGGTCAAGAAAGTCTGGAAACTACGCAAGTCCGGGGCGACACATTTGAGGATGAAATCCACCTCTCCGTTCAGCATGTGACACTCGCGCACAAGCGGCCACGCCTTGCAGCGGGCCTCGAACGCGCTCAGATCAACTTCGGCCTGACTAACCAACCCGACCATGGCAAAGACCTGCACCTCGAAACCCAATTCGCGCGGATCAACCTCGGCGTGGTAACCACGGATAAAGCCTTGTTCCTCCAGCGTCCGCACACGGCGCAGACATGGCGGCGCGGAAATTCCGACACGTCTGGCCAGTTCCACGTTTGTCATGCGCCCGTCAGCTTGCAATTGTGCAAGGATCATACGGTCGATCTCGTCTAGTTTTTGGCCAGGCATGTGAATCCCCTCGGAATTTGCGATCTATATGTCAGGGCGCCCCCACACGCAATAATGTTTCGTCAGCGCGCAACATCATTAGGCGATATGCCAAATGTCGCATGGGCTTTCAACCCGTGGCGCGCGTGTCTATATCCAAGTTGAAATTGTTAGAATGGGAGCCGCAGGCACATGGCCGAGACACGCAAAACCAAAGTTCTGATCATCGGCTCCGGCCCCGCAGGCTATACCGCCGGTGTCTATGCCAGCCGCGCGATGCTGGAACCGATCCTTGTGCAGGGCATCGAGCCCGGTGGGCAATTGACGACCACAACCGAGGTCGAAAACTGGCCCGGCGATAGCGAGGTCCAAGGCCCCGATCTGATGATCCGCATGGAAGCCCACGCCCGTGCCGTGGGGACTGAAATCATCGGTGATATCATTACGTCGGTGGATTTTTCGAAACGCCCGTTTGTCGCCCAATCCGACAGCGGCACGGTTTACGAGGCTGATGCGATCATCCTTGCGACCGGCGCGCGCGCCAAATGGTTAGGCTTGCCCACCGAAGACAAGTTTAAAGGGTTTGGCGTGTCAGCCTGTGCAACCTGCGACGGATTCTTTTATCGCGGTCAGGAAATCGTCGTCGTCGGTGGTGGCAACACGGCCGTCGAAGAGGCGCTTTTCCTGACCAATTTCGCCTCTAAGGTCACACTTGTGCACCGCCGCGATGAGCTGCGCGCCGAAGCGATCCTGATCGATCGCCTGATGAAGAACCCCAAGATTGAACCGCTCTGGTTCCACGAAGTTGACGAGATTTACGGCACAGACGCCCCACTTGGCGTCGAAGGCGTGAAGGTCAAACACACCAAGACCGGCGAGATCACTGATATCGCGGCCAAAGGCGTGTTTATCGCCATCGGCCATGCGCCCGCCAACGAATTGGTCAAGGACGTGCTGGAAACCCATATGGGCGGCTATGTCGTCACCCAGCCCGACAGCACCGCCACCAGCATCCCCGGAGTTTTTGCGGCGGGCGACCTGACTGATCATAAATACCGTCAAGCCGTGACATCGGCAGGCATGGGCTGCATGGCAGCCCTAGAAGCCGAGCGTTGGCTGGCCGAACGAGGCGACACCTGACATCCAAAAAGTCAAATCGACGGATAGGGCGATTTCTACAGGAAAAGTAGCAGGCGCCGCCCGAGAACATTGTGCGGCGTTTGCAGTTTCTTGACGGCCATCCCGCCGATCCTCGGGCTGCTGATCGTAGCAAAAGGGTGCGGGACATGAAAACAAGCATTTGACACCGCGGCCTATCGAGTCGGCTGACGATGCTGGCGCTAGGTTGCGCAGTCATGCTGACGGGCTGCGATAAGTAATGGATCATAAGCTAACGTGGCGCGGCCCCATCCACCCGTTACTAAAATCACACAATCATTATCCGACCTCTATGTTTGTTCTAGCGTGAACAAACATATTCGTGTATGTTCACGCCTGAACAAACACAGAGTCGACCCCAATGGCCATGTCGCCTGCTAAAATTACGTCCGAGCAAGAGGACCAGATGTTCAGGCTGCTGCGCCAGCTTGATCTCGAACCCGACGCCTCTCAACGGGTGATGTCGGCGGCGACTGGCGTGTCATTGGGGCGGCTTAATGCATTGATCAAACAGGCAACCGACGCAGGCTGGGTAAAGATTACCGACCGCAACGGCCCAGACAAACGTGCCCGCCATTCCTATGCCATCACGGCGCGGGGTGCTGGCGAAAAAAACCGCCTCACGACCCAATTTCTTAACCGGAAGCTTGCAGAGTATGACGCATTGCACGGCGAACTCACGGGCACGGCTTCCGGCCTCTCCCCTCTTAGTAACAGGACCAAGTTGATGCAGAATGACCTTGCCCCCATCCCCGAACTCTTTGTCTCTTATGAAAGCGCCCAGAAGCTTAAGATCGAAGCTGGCAACCTGACCAGCCACGATCTGACGCCGCGCCAGATTTGCGATCTTGAATTGCTGATGAACGGTGGCTTTAACCCGCTCAAGGGGTTCCTGAGCGAAGAGGATTACAACGGCGTTGTTGAAAACCTGCGCTTGGCAGACGGCACGCTTTGGCCAATGCCGATCACGCTTGATGTATCCGAGGACTTTGCCAAAGGTGTCGAAGCTGGTCAGGATATCGCACTGCGCGACCAAGAGGGCGTGATCCTTGCGACCATGACGATCACCGACAAATGGGAGCCAAACAAAGCGCGCGAGGCCGAGAAAGTATTCGGCGCCGACGATGACAAGCACCCCGCCGTAAACTACCTGCACAATCAGGCTGGCAAGATTTACCTTGGCGGTCCGGTCACGGGCATCCAGCAGCCGGTTCACTACGATTTCCGCGGACGGCGCGACACGCCCAATGAATTGCGCGCCTATTTCCGCAAAATGGGCTGGCGCAAGGTTGTAGCATTTCAGACGCGCAATCCGCTGCACCGTGCCCATCAGGAACTTACGTTCCGTGCTGCCCGTGAATCCCAAGCCAACCTGCTGATCCATCCTGTCGTTGGCCTAACCAAGCCCGGCGATGTGGACCACTTTACCCGCGTACGTTGTTATGAGGCTGTGTTGGACAAGTATCCGCAATCCACCACATCCATGTCCTTGCTGAACCTTGCCATGCGCATGGCCGGCCCGCGCGAAGCTGTCTGGCACGGTCTTATCCGCAAAAACCACGGCTGCACGCACTTCATCGTTGGACGTGACCACGCGGGGCCCGGCAACAACAAAGACGGCGTCGATTTTTACGGCCCCTATGAAGCGCAGGATCTTTTCCGCGAGCATCAAGAAGAAATGGGCATCAAAATGGTCGATTTCAAACACATGGTCTGGGTTGCCGAACGCGCCCAATACGAAGCCATGGATGAAATCAAAGACAAAGACGACGTCACGATCCTGAACATCTCCGGCACCGAATTGCGCCGTCGTCTTTCCGAAGGCCTGGATATCCCCGAATGGTTCTCCTTCCCTGAGGTCGTCAAGGAATTGCGCCGCACCAAACCACCGCGTAGCAACCAAGGCTTCACGGTATTTTTCACCGGTTTCTCAGGCTCGGGCAAATCCACAATTGCCAATGCCTTAATGGTGAAGCTGATGGAAATGGGTGGCCGTCCGGTGACCCTGCTTGATGGCGACATCGTGCGTAAAAACTTGTCGTCCGAATTGGGCTTTAGCAAAGAACACCGCGATCTGAACATTCGTCGCATCGGCTATGTTGCGTCCGAAATCACCAAGAACGGCGGCATCGCCATCTGTGCGCCTATTGCGCCTTATGCCACGACGCGCCGTGCGGTGCGTGAAGACATCGAAGATTTTGGTGCCTTCATCGAGGTGCATGTCGCAACCAGCATCGAGGAATGCGAACGCCGTGATCGCAAGGGCCTTTATAAGCTGGCCCGCGAAGGCAAGATCAAGGAATTTACAGGGATTTCAGACCCCTATGATGTTCCCGTGGACCCAGAACTGCGTGTTGAAACCGAAGGGACAGACGTCGACAACTGCGCCCATCAGGTGATCCTCAAGCTTGAATCCATGGGCCTGATCGCTGGCAACTAGGCCTCGTATCATCGCTAATAAACCAAACCGCCGGCCCATCAGGGTCGGCGGTTTGCTTTAGTGAACCGCCATCGGTGACATGTCGTTTTCGCGTGCCAGCGCAAACGCCAAACGACGGTTCGCCACAAGCGCCAATTGCTCACCATCGCTGTTGTGCAAAGCGAACAACTGTTTCACATCACCTGCCTGTTCGCGCACTTCTTCCGGGAGTTCGGACAGGGCAACCGGCTTGACATAAACAAGGCGATCATCGCTGCGATCGGCGAGTTTGTATTCGGTGTTCATGATTTCGCTCCCTTAGTGATTTTGATTGTCTGGACGATCGAATCGGGCACAGCGCGGGTCAGGTCCACATGCAGCAGCCCGTTTTCCATGACCGCCTCGCCGACATCGACCCCGTCAGCGAGCACAAACGACTTCTGAAAACGGCGCGTAGCGATCCCGCGGTGCAGAAACACGCGGTCCTCGCTTTCGTCGCCCTGACGGCCACGGATCACCAGTTGATTGTCCTCGACGGTAATCGCAAGATCGTCCTCTGCGAAGCCCGCCACAGCCAGCGAAATGCGGTAAGAATTTTCCGAAGTTTGTTCGATATTGTAGGGCGGGTAGCCGTCGTTGCCTGTTTTGGCAGTACGTTCCACCAGCCGTTCCAGCTGTTCAAACCCAAGCAGGAACGGATGCGTTCCCAAAGTCAGTTTTGTCATGCGACACGTCCTTTTCAAAGCGACAGTCAGGTCTGGCCCCACCTGCGCGGCGGCCAATTGTTAAAAATATGGGGATATGGACACAATGTTGCAAGTGGCAGGGCTATGCCTGCGGCGTTCAAGACCCTATAGTATTGAAGATATTGGTAAACTCGTCAGGCGCCCGCGTATGAACACCTCGTCCCGAATGGAACATCTTGATGTGCTGCGTTACGAACTTGAGGTTCTACGCGAAGAACACCGCGATCTTGATGATGCGATTCATGCGCTACAAGAACGTGGCAGCGCGGACATGCTGACGATCAAGCGGCTTAAGAAACAAAAGCTGTGCCTGAAAGACAAGATCGTCCAGCTTGAGGATCGGACAATCCCCGATATCATCGCCTGAACCCGATTGCGCTGACCCGCGCGCGGGCTATAGTGCGGCTTTCTTATTTCATTGGGCCAAAGGGGCCGTGACATGACACAAACTCCCGTCGGTATCATTATGGGCAGCCAATCTGACTGGCCTACCATGCGCGAAGCGGCTGACATTCTAAATCAGCTTGGTATCCCCTTTGAGGCCAAGATCGTGTCTGCCCATCGCACCCCTGACCGGCTTTGGACCTACGGGCGCGAGGCCGTGGATCGGGGCCTTCAGGTGATCATTGCAGGCGCGGGTGGTGCCGCGCACCTCCCCGGCATGATGGCCTCCAAGACCCGCATTCCCGTAATCGGCGTTCCGGTTCAAACCAAGGCGCTGTCGGGTGTCGATTCGCTTTATTCCATTGTGCAAATGCCAAAAGGATACCCCGTCGCGACCATGGCGATTGGCGCTGCAGGTGCGGCGAACGCGGGCCTTATGGCCGCAGGTATTCTTGCGCTGCAAGACGCCGCACTTGCAGAGCGTCTGGATGCATGGCGCGCCGCCCTGTCAGATTCAATTCCGGATACCCCATCTGATGTCTGATGCATTGCCGGCGGGCGCAACGATCGGTATTCTTGGTGGCGGCCAATTGGGGCGCATGTTGTCAGTCGCTGCAAGCCGCCTTGGGCTGCGCACGCATATATTCGAGCCGGGCATTAACCCGCCTGCCGCTGATGTCGCCCACGCTGTAACGACCGCAAGTTACGATGACGCCGACGCCCTGCGTGACTTTGCCGCCAGCGTCGATGTGATTACCTATGAATTTGAAAACATCCCAACCACGGCGCTGGATATTCTTGAGAATTTCCGCCCGATCCGGCCCGGCCGACTGGCGCTTGCTACGTCCCAGGACAGATTGACGGAAAAGGAATTTCTGCAAGGGCTTGGCTTACAGATCGCGCCTTTTGCCAATGTCGAAAACGCAACAGACCTAGGTACTGCCTTGTCGCAAGTTGGCACTCCGGCGATCCTCAAGACCCGCCGTTTGGGCTATGACGGCAAGGGGCAGGCGCGGATCATGGCTGTGGGCGACGCGGAACAGGCACTGGCGGATATGGCCGGTGCGCCCGCCGTTCTTGAGGGTTTTGTTGATTTCACCCACGAGGTTTCGGTGATCGGCGCGCGCGGCGCTGACGGGGCCGTCGCCTGTTATGACCCCGGTGAAAACGTGCATCGCCAAGGCATCCTGCACACCACGACCGTGCCCGCCAAACTTTCCCCCAGCCAGCGCACCGATGCCGTGCTGATCGCGGCGCGCATTCTGAATGCTTTGGATTATGTCGGCGTGATGGGCGTTGAATTATTCGTCACGCCCGCAGGATTGATCGTCAATGAAATCGCTCCTCGCGTGCATAATTCCGGCCACTGGACACAGAACGGCTGTGTCATAGACCAATTCGAACAGCACATCCGCGCCGTTGCAGGCTGGCCGCTTGGTGATGGTAGCCGCCACAGTGATGTCGTGATGGAAAACCTGATCGGTGACGATATGGATCGGGTGACACAGATCGCCACAACCAATTCAGCCTTGCATCTTTACGGCAAGGCCGAAGCCAAGACGGGCCGCAAGATGGGGCATGTGAACCGCATCATGGGCGCGGCGCGCTAGTTTCCACCGCCAAACAACAGGTCGGTCATACGCAGTGCCGGATCAAAACGCCCTTTGCGCAAGAATTCCAGAACCTCGGCAATAACCAACGGGTTGTTCATCATAAAAGTATGCGTGACTGGCAGCACCAGATGATCCGTCATGCCAGGCAGACGCGTGGATTCAACCGACACCTTACCGTCGTCCGGCCCATCGATAATACTGGAAAAGACTGGATTCAGGGAACGGTTGCCCGCGATGATGCCAACCTCGTAGCCCGGCAGATCAAGCCGGTTGGGCAGGCTGCTATCCTCGGTGCCAAGTTGCAAACCGGCCGGGCCGTTAACCCATTCAAACGCCTCGAATTCGCCGAAAAGATCAACCAGTTCGGATCCGTGATTGGGTGGCCCAAGCATAACGACGCGGCCCATTTTTTCGGGGCGATGTGATTGCAGATAGCTGCGCACCAATATCCCGCCCAACGAATGGGTGACGAAGTGAACCCGCGCATCACCGCAAGCGGCAACATCCGCCGGAAGGTTCTGCGCGACCAGTGATTGCACAGTAGCGGTAGTGGACGGATAGCCAGAATTGACGACCTCGTAGCCCTGCATCTCGAGCAGTTCTTTCAAGGGGAGGAACGATGCTTCGCTGCGTGCCAAACCGTGTAGCAAGACCACACATTCCGTCTCACGCGGTGCCGCGTCATCTGCCAAGGCAGCAAAGGGTGCACAGACAAGCGCAAGAATGGCGATAAGGCGTTTCATACCGCATATATAGGGCACGTTTTGCCTAACGATAAGGTCAAGCTTGCCTGATCCGGCGTCCTTTGGCAAAGTTGCGCGATGACCCGCCCAATCCGCCTTGCGACACGTGCCGTCCTGATGCAGGAAAACCGTCTTTTGCTGGTGAATGCCTACAAGGGCCGCAGTGACCTGTGGTGCGCACCCGGTGGCGGGGCCGAATTGCACCAAAGCTTGCCCGACAACCTTGCCCGCGAGGTGTTCGAGGAAACCGGTCTGCATATTCGTGTCGGCCTGCCCTGTCTGCTGAACGAATTTCACGACCCCGACGGAGATTTCCATCAAGTCGACATCTATTTCCGCTGCACATTGGAAAGCGGCGCGCTGGATGACGCATGGCAAGACCCGGAAGGTATCGTGACGTCGCGGCGCTGGGTCACGCGCGTTGAACTTGCAGAAATGCGCGTCAAGCCAGACAGTCTTGCCGCCGTGGCGTGGCAGGACGCAAACGCGCCAGTTTATGATCCGCTGGAACCGATCTTGCGCTAAGCGTTGCGCGGCAAAAGCGAAATCGCGATACCGACAATCACCAACAATCCGGCCATAGCCAAACGCGCTGTGACCGGTTCGGCCAACAGCAGCACACCTGCGACAATCGCGATGATCGGCACGCTTAGTTGCGCCACCGCCGCACGGGTCGCACCCAGAGCGGGCATCACCGAATACCACAACGCATAGCCCAACCCCGAAGTGATCCCGCCTGAAATCACGGCCAAAACCACGCCAGCCCCCGATGTCCCGCCCGCGTGCCAGATCATCGGCAAGGCCACCACCGGCAAGGCGAACAGAAAATTCGCAGCCGTGGCAATCAATGGGTCCGTCGCGCCCCGCCCGTTCAGCGAATAGATCCCCCAGCCCAGCGCCGCCGCAACCATCCAGATGCCACCCCACAGATCAATCGCGGCATCGCCACTGGGCCAAAACAACACGCAAAGTCCTGACAGTGCCACTACCGCGCCGATCCAGCGCAAAATCGGCACCGCCGCGCCGCCAATCACAGCACCCGCAAACATCGTGATCTGGACGCCGCCAAACAGGACCAGCGCCCCAAGGCCCGCATCAAGCGTGCGATAGGCCAGCGAAAAACCCAAGACATAAGTGGTCAGCGACAGCGCGCCAATCAGGGTGGCGCGGTTGATAACCTGAACGCGAACGCCGCGCCGCCCGACCAATAGCCACAACACGATCACGCCCGCAAAGACGCGGATCGCGGCGAATGTCAGCGGATCTGTCGCGTCGTCCAGCAGCGCGATCCGCGTCAAAACGGAATTGGCAGCAAAGGCGAGCATCGCAAATGTGGTGAGGACGAACAGACGCATAAGGCTTCATCGCGGGTTTGAAAGGAAAGAGCCAGACGTTGGATGCAAAAAAGGGCGACCACTCGGGCCGCCCTCTTTATCGTTCCGTTGCATGTTCTCATCGTTTGCAAGCAAACGACTGCCACATGTCAGCCGAATTCGCGATGCGAATTCTGCTTACATCATGCCGCCCATGCCGCCCATGCCGCCCATATCGGGCATGCCGCCGCCGCCGTCTTTCGACGGCTTGTCGGCAACCATAGCTTCGGTGGTGATCAACAGACCAGCAACCGATGCAGCGTCCTGAAGTGCAGTGCGCACAACTTTGGCTGGGTCAATGACGCCAAACTTGAACATGTCGCCATATTCTTCGGTCTGCGCGTTAAAGCCGAAGGACTTGTCGTCGCTATCACGGATCTTGCCAGCAACAACCGAACCGTCAACGCCAGAGTTTTCGGCGATCTGACGCAGCGGTGCTTCAAGCGCCTTGCGAACGATCGCGATACCGACGTCTTGGTCAGAGTTTGCACCCTTAAGACCGTCAAGCGACTTGCCGCCTTGGATCAAGGCAACACCACCACCAACAACGATACCTTCTTGCACGGCCGCACGGGTCGCGTTCAGGGCATCGTCAACGCGGTCTTTGCGCTCTTTCACTTCGATTTCGGACATGCCGCCAACGCGGATCACGGCAACACCACCGGCCAGTTTGGCCACGCGCTCTTGCAGCTTTTCACGGTCGTAATCAGAATCGGTTTCTTCGATCTGACCACGGATCTGGCCAACGCGAGCTTCGATCTCGGCTTTAGACCCGCCACCATCGATGATGGTTGTGGTGTCTTTAGTGATCGTCAGACGCTTGGCGGTGCCAAGCATGTCCATCGTAACCGACTCAAGCTTCATGCCAAGATCTTCGGAGATCACCTGACCACCGGTCAGAATGGCGATGTCCTGCAGCATTGCTTTGCGGCGATCGCCGAAACCAGGTGCTTTAACAGCAGCGATTTTCAGACCGCCACGCAGCTTGTTGACGACGAGGGTCGCAAGCGCTTCGCCTTCGACATCTTCAGAGATGATGACAAGTGGCTTGCCCGACTGGATCACTGCTTCGAGCAGTGGAACCATTGGCTGAAGCGACGACAGTTTCTTTTCGTGCAGCAGGATGACAGCGTCTTCCAGCTCAACTGTCATTTTGTCAGCGTTGGTGACAAAATATGGCGACAGGTAACCACGATCGAACTGCATACCTTCGACAACGTCAGTTTCTGTTTCCAGACCCTTGTTCTCTTCGACGGTGATCACACCTTCGTTGCCGACTTTCTGCATCGCGTCAGCAATCTGCTGGCCGATATCAGCTTCGCCGTTGGCAGAGATCGTGCCGACCTGTGCAACTTCTGCACTATCGGAAACGGGACGTGCAGCAGCTTTGATCGCTTCGACGACTCTCAGCGTGGCAAGGTCGATGCCGCGCTTAAGGTCCATTGGGTTCATGCCAGCAGCAACCGACTTCATGCCTTCGCGAACAATCGCTTGGGCCAGAACGGTAGCTGTTGTTGTGCCGTCGCCAGCTTCGTCATTGGTGCGCGAAGCCACTTCTTTGACCATCTGCGCGCCCATGTTTTCGAACTTGTCTTCCAGTTCGATCTCTTTGGCGACAGTCACACCGTCTTTAGTGATGCGCGGTGCGCCGAAAGATTTGTCGATAACAACGTTACGGCCTTTGGGGCCGAGCGTTACTTTGACGGCGTCAGCAAGGATGTTCACACCCCTGAGCATGCGATTGCGCGCATCAGTGCCGAATTTTACGTCTTTAGCAGCCATGTTTTAGCTCCTTTGTAAGAAATTTATGGGGAGGCGAATTAGGACAGAACGCCCAGAACGTCGCTTTCCTTCATCATCAACAGCTCTTCGCCGTCAACGGTAACTTCGGTGCCGGACCATTTGCCAAACAGCACACGATCGCCAGCTTTCACTGCCATCTCGATCAGCTCGCCTGAATCCTTGCGCGCGCCTTCACCGCAAGCGATGATTTCGCCTTCTGCGGGCTTTTCTTTGGCGCTTTCGGGGATGATCAATCCGCCAGCGGTTTTCTCTTCGCCTTCGGTGCGGCGAACCAACACACGATCATGAAGCGGTTTCAAAGCCATCATGCAGCTCCTTTAGCTTGTTGTTTCATAACCCCTTCTCGGGGTTGTTAGCACTCAGC
>JBLHNX010000044.1:0-11957 GCA_047622125.1 Paracoccaceae bacterium
AGATTTTTGATCTGCTGATCGAAGATATGGAAGCCGCGCTTGGGGAAAACTGGGGCGACCTTGGGTTCACTGATGCGCTCGCCTTTCTTGAGCAGCCCGAAGCGGCCGAAATTCAGTTCGTCGCGATTGCGTTGGACGAAGAGGACGAGGCCGACTTGACGCTGATCACCGATATCATTGCGGCCGCAAAGGCCCGTAGTATCAAGGTTATTCTGATCGCCGAAGACGTTAGCCCAGCGTCGCTGCATCAGCTCCTGCGCGAAGGAGGCGACGAATTTGTCCCCTACCCTCTGCCGGAAAACGAACTTGCGCGCGCAATCGACCGTGTTCTCGCAGAGCCAGAAACCGCACCAATCGCCTCGGGAATCCAGAACAAGCTCAAGCCGACAGGCGACCGGAATGGTGTTGTGATCCCCGTGCAAGGCATGGCTGGCGGCACAGGTGCGACGACACTTGCGGTAAACCTGGCGTGGGAATTGGCCACCGCCGACAAAGAAAAAGCTGTACGCGTTTGCCTGCTTGATCTCGATCTGCAATTTGGCAGCACGTCTACCTATTTGGACCTGCCGCGCCGCGAATCTGTCTTTGAAATGCTCTCGGATACGGAATCGATGGATAGTGAAAGCTTTATGCATTCGCTTTTGTCCTACGAAGACAAACTGCACGTCTTGACGGCCCCTTCCGATCTGATCCCCCTTGATCTGGTTGGCCCAGACGACATTTCCCGTATCATCGAAATGGCCCGCACAAACTTTGACTATGTCGTGATCGATATGCCAACGACGATGGTCGAGTGGTCCGAGACTGTGCTGCAAGCCGCCCACATCTATTTTGCGACACTCGAATTGGATCTGCGCTCGGCGCAAAACACGCTGCGGCTTAAGCGGGCCTTGCAAGGCGAGGAGCTGCCGTTTGAAAAGCTCCGTTTTGTGCTAAATCGCGCGCCGAAATTCACAGACTTGAACGGCAAGAGCCGCGTCAAGCGCCTTGCCGAGTCCCTTGGTATTTCGATCGAAGTGCAATTGCCCGATGGCGGCAAAGCCGTGACGCAGAATGCCGATCACGGCGCGCCGCTTGCCGAAGGTATCCCGAAAAACCCGCTGCGCAAAGAAATCGCAAAGCTGGCCATGTCCGTCCACGAGGTTAATACAACTGCCGTGGCCGCGACCAACTCATAAGAAGTAGATGTATGTTTTCCAAGTACAAGAAACCCGTTGCCAAAACTGCCCCTGCTGCCAATAGCGGCACAGCAACCTCGGCGGCCCAAGCAGCCAAGCCGTCACTGATGAGGGCCAAGCCCGTGTCCGCGCAAGTTGTGCCGCAGGATAAAGAAAAAAAGCGCAAGGAACGACTGGGCGAGATCAAGCTGGAGCTGCACAAGGCGCTTTTGGACAACCTGAACCTGTCAGCGCTGGATACTGCGACCGAAAGTGATCTGCGCGCCGAAATCAGCGCCATCGCGACGGAAACGCTTGAAGAGATGGGCGTGGTCTTAAACCGCGAGGAACGCCAGAACCTTAATCAGGATCTGTTCTTTGAGGTCACAGGCCTTGGACCGCTTGAAACCTTGCTGAAGGACGACACCGTCAACGATATTCTGGTCAACGGTCCGCAGCAGATTTTCGTGGAACGCGATGGCAAACTGGAACTCACCGACGTTACGTTTAAAGACGAAAAGCATCTGTTGCGGATTATCGACAAGATCGTGTCCGCCGTTGGCCGTCGGGTCGACGAAAGCAACCCGTACGTCGATGCGCGCCTTGCTGACGGATCGCGTTTCAACGCGATGGTCCCGCCGGTTGCGGTCGATGGATCGCTCGTGTCCATCCGAAAATTCAAGAAAGAAAAGCTGGCGATTGATGACCTGGTCAGATTTGGTGCCTTCACTGAAGAAATGGCGGCCTATCTTCAGGCTGCCGTGTCCACACGCCTGAATATCATCGTGTCCGGTGGTACCGGCTCGGGTAAAACGACAGCCCTTAACGCGCTGTCATCCTTTATTGACGACGCCGAACGTATCCTCACCATCGAAGATACGGCCGAACTTCAACTGCAACAAACACACGTCGGCCGGATGGAAAGCCGCCCGCCAAACGTTGAAGGCAAGGGTGCCGTCACCCAGCGTGATTGCCTGAAAAACGCGCTGCGGATGCGACCTGACCGGATCATCGTGGGTGAAACCCGTGGCGAAGAAGTTATCGACATGCTGCAGGCCATGAACACCGGCCACGACGGATCAATGACAACAATCCACGCCAACTCGGCGCGAGATGGTGTATCGCGTCTTGAGAACATGATCGCGATGGCGGGTATGGAAATGCCTCTCAAGGCCGTACGCAGTCAGATTTCATCGGCTGTGAACCTTATTGTGCAAGTCTCGCGCTTGCAGGATGGGTCGCGCCGCATGACCTCGATCACCGAAATCACCGGCATGGAAGGTGATGTGATCTCTATGCAGGAAGTGTTCCGCTTTCAGCGCGTCGGCCTGACGCCCGACAACAAGATCATCGGCCATTTCACGGCGACCGGCGTGCGCTCGCACTACTCGGACCGTTTCAAGCTGTGGGGCTTTGATTTGCCTCCAGCGATCTTTGAACCCATCGCAGCGGAGTAAGCGAAATGACGATTTCCGCCGAACCAATCATCTATGGCCTTATCTTCGTCGCCGTTCTGGTGCTGGTCGAGGGCCTGTATCTGACCGTTTTTGGCAAATCCATCAGCCTGAATAACAAGGTCAATCGCCGCCTCGACCTGCTCGAAAAGGGTGCGGGCCGCGAAGAAGTGCTGGAGCAACTCCGCAAGGAAATGTCACAGCACATGAAGTCGAAAAGCGTTCCGCTTTATTCGATCCTTGCCCGCAAGGCGCAAAGGGCCAACATCGCCTTTACCCCGCCGCAGCTTATCATGGTGATGGCCGGCCTCGCCGTCGTCGCCTTTATCGGGCTGACTATTGGCACAGAAGCCAGTTTGGCCATTCGCGCCGGTGCGTCCGTAGGCATGGGCATTGGCGGCGTCTACGTCTGGATCAATGGCAAAGCGAAAAAGCGGATGGCGCTGCTGGAAGAACAACTGCCCGACGCGGTTGAACTGATGGTGCGGTCATTGCGCGTGGGCCACCCGTTTTCGTCAGCGATCGCGATCGTTGCCAAAGAAGTACCCGATCCTTTGGGCACCGAAATGGGTATGATTTCGGACGAGGCCGCCTATGGCCGCGACATGGGTGACACCCTCAAGCAAATGGCCGAACGTCTGGACATGCAGGATATGCGCTTTCTGGCGGTCGCCGTGACTATCCAGCAAACAGCTGGCGGCAATCTGGCCGAAATTCTGGACGGATTGGCCAAGGTAATCCGCGCACGGTTCAAACTGTTTCGCCGCGTCAAAGCCATCACCGCCGAGGCAAAATGGTCGGGCATGTTCTTGTCGGTGTTCCCGTTGATGGCCCTTGTTGGCATCAACGTGCTGCAGCCCAATTACTATGACGACGTGCGCGAAACATCAGCGTTTATTCCCGCCTGTCTTGTGGTCGCCGGCTTCCTAGCTGTGAACATTTTCGTCATGAAGACCCTTGTGAACATCAAGGTGTAAGGATCTGAATATGGAACTCTTAAGCACAATCAATACGATACTGACGGACATGTTAGGTCCCTTTGGCCCACTGATCGTTGTTGGCATGCTCGGCGTCTTGATGATCTTGCTGGTGCTACCAGCGATGCTCAAGAAAGAGGCCGATCCACTCGACAAGTTGCGCGCCAGCATGCGGGCGCAGACCACGGCCTCGTCCAAAGCCGAAAAGCTGCGCTCGGGCGGTGGTAAAGACAAACTTGAGCGGTATTCCAACTTCCTTGAACCACAAGACGAGGAAGAGTATTCGGCGATCCGCCTTAAACTGATGCAGGCTGGCTATCGCACTAAGAATTCTGTGCGCGTCTATCACTTTACCCAGTTCGTGCTTGGAATTAGTTTGCTACTACTTGGTGTGACTTATGCGGTCTATGCCTCCTCCACAGGCGAGCCGTCGACCAAAGCAACGGTTCTGTCGATCCTGATCCCCGGTGTTGTCGGCTATATGGCGCCAAAATACTGGGTCACACGCCGTCAGGCCACCCGCCAAGAAGAAATCATCAACGGTTTTCCAGACAGCCTTGATATGATGCTAGTCTGCGTCGAGGCCGGGCAATCGCTGGACCAGTCAATCATCCGCGTCGCCCGCGAACTTAAAGCGGGCTTTCCCGCACTGGCCTACGAATTCGAGCTGGTCGCCTACGAAATGAAAGCCGGTAAAGACAAGCAAGCCGTGTTGCGTGATATGGCCGAACGTTGCGGCGTCACCGACATCTCGAGCTTTGTAACCGTGCTGATCCAATCGCAGCAATTCGGTACCTCGATCGCCGAAGCCCTGCGTGTCTATGCAAGCGAAATGCGTGACAAAAGGGTCATGCGGGCCGAGGAAAAAGCCAACACCCTGCCCACAAAGATGACTTTGGCCACGATGATGTTGACGGTACCGCCGCTTCTGATCATCCTGATCGGGCCGTCGATCTTTAATATTGCCGTGACACTGGGTGGCTCAGATTTCTAGGGGTCCATGACACTGAAACACTTCGCCATGATTGCGATCATTACCGCCCTCGCCGCCTGTAACTCGGGCGGCTTTGGGCGTTCGGATGGTCAGGTCTACGCTCCCGGTGTGGCAGGACCATCAGACGCCGACGGCCTTATCGTTGGGCATCGTTTGATGGCCGCCGGCGAATATCAGCTTGCCCTTGATGCCTATACCCGCGCGGCGGGCCAGCAGGGGCTGAACGTCGATACACTATCGGCGCTTGGCTCGGCGAATTTACGTCTGGGTCGGCTGGGACAGGCCGAAGAGCTGTTGCGCCGCGCGGTTGACGACGATCCCAGCTTTGCCGCCGCATGGAATAATCTGGGTGTAATTCTTATGGAACGGGGTAAAATCCCCGAGGCGAGCCAAGTGTTTCGTCGCGCTTTTGCCACGGATAACGGCAATTCCGACCAGATCAGGGACAACTTGCGCTTGGCGCTCGCAAAATTGGACAATCCCGATTATATAGATCCTAATGAAGACCAAGAATTCGAATTGGTGCGGCGTGGCACAGGCGACTACGTGATCCTTTCCGCACCCTGAGATAAGAGCAGCAAAAGGACGCAGAAAAATGCGCCACCCAGTCTTGATGTCCCTGTCCCTCGTCGGGGCGGTTGGTCTTGCCGCATGTGGCGACCAATCCGGCGATGCCCAAGTCAATCGCGCGCTGCGCGATGTGAACGTCATCGATGAAACCAACCTTAACGATGTGATGCTGACGGTCGCTGACCCGACCGAGGCAGTGAACTATTTCGCGCGTGCAAGCGCCAATGACCCCGGTCGGATTGATCTGCTACGCGGTCTTGGTGCCTCGCTCATTCGCGCGCAACGTCCTGCCGAAGCAATCGCTGCATGGGAAGAGGTCGCCGACCACCCTGACGCCACCGCCGATGACCGCGTCGATTTGGCCGATGCGCAGATCCGCAACAATCAATGGGACGCCGCCGAAACCACTTTGGATAGCATTCCGCCGACACACGAGACCTACAAGCGCTTCCGCCTTGAAGCGATGATTGCTGACAGCAACGAAGAATGGGAAAACGCGGACAGCTTTTATGAAACGGCTGTTGGTCTGACGACGCAGCCCGCTGGCGTGCTCAATAACTGGGGATTTTCCAAGCTGACACGTGGTGACTTTTCGGGTGCAGAGCGGTTGTTTGGCGATGCAATCCGCCACGATAGCAGTCTTTTCACCGCCAAGAACAATCTGGTTCTGGCCCGCGCCGCCCAGCGCAACTATGACCTGCCCGTCGTCCCGATGACCCAGATCGAACGCGCGCAATTGCTGCACACACTTGCCCTGTCCGCGATTAAACAGAACGACATCACGATCGGGCGCGGGTTGCTGCGCGAAGCGATAGACACCCATCCCCAGCACTTTGAGGCCGCCGTGCGCAGCCTGCGGGCGCTTGAAGACAACGTGGTGAACTAGCCGATGCAGGTCGCCCATTCTGCGAGCGCGGCACTGTGGTTTCTGCCCTTTGTGCTGCCCATCTGTATCTTTGTCGCATGGAACGACATGCGGGCTATGAAGATCCCCAATATCGCGGTTTATGCGCTTGTAGGGGTCTTTGCAGTGGTCGGATTGATCACCCTGCCCCTTGATGTCTATGCATGGCGCTGGCTGCATCTGATCGTCGTGCTACTGATCGGTATGGTATTGAACGCTGCGGGCGCACTGGGTGCGGGCGACGCGAAATTCGCCGCCGCCGCCGCACCGTTTGTGGCGCTGTCGGACCTGTCAACGATGCTGTATATCCTCGCCGGATGTACCGCCGGCGGCTATATTATCCACCGTATCGTCAGGGCATCGCCCCTTCGTAAACTGGTTCCAGATTGGGAAAGCTGGACCGCGGGAAAACGCTTTCCGCTTGGCTTTCCCTTGGGTGCGGCGCTGGCTTATTACATCGCTATACCGCTGATCTAACCCGCCTTTTCAAACAAGATATACATCGCCGTCCGGCGGATTTCTGTCAGATCATCGGTGCCGCGTTCTGTGACGGAATCCAGAATCATCGTTTGCAAATGTTGCGACACGGGGCAAAGCGGCACCAACAGATAGTCGGCTGAATCAAAGCCGGGCAGACCACCGTAATTCCAAGGCGCGCCGCCGATCAGCCGTTCCAGCGAGCCATATAGCCAATGAGCCGAGAATAGATCGGCCGCAAACAAGCGTTTGCCGTTCGCCAGCCCCGCGTTCTCCAGGTCGCGGGTCACCGCATCAAACATCGCCGGAAGGCCAAGCTCCGTCGTGCAATAGGGCAGCGTTTCGCCCATGAACACAGGCTGCGGATCGCGGCGTGCCCCTTCGCGGTATTGTTCAAGGCCTGACCCTTCACCATCCATTGCGATCCTGCCATCAACACGCAAAGCGCGCAGATCACCCGTTTGCAGATCCGTGTGAATGCCCCCACGCGGCAAGATCGGCGCATAGGTCGCCACGTCGATACTGAAATGACGGAACGGGCTATAAAGCATGTTGGCAAAGCTGGGAGTAATCAAAGCAAAGGCGACGCAGCCAGCCGTTGTCTGCGCGTGGCGCATGTTCCAGCCAAACCCGTTTGTCACCTCGCCCTCGGGCAACAGTGCCAGCAAGAGAACGCCCAACAACAAAAGCCACTGTGGATCGTTGCCAAAATTCTGAAACGTCACGTAGAAAAAACCCGGCACCAGCAGTAACAAAACAAGGCCCGCCGTCGCTTGGCCTGACTGGCGCAAGAAGATCACCCCGACAATCGCCATAATTGAGCCCCCGATATATGCCGGTGCCCCCATGACCGCATCAAACGGTTCACCGGGCTGCGGGCGTACTTCGGACGCGGCGACCGTCTGTAAATCGCCCAGATAAGCCAACCAGTAATCAACACCGACGAACAGCGTAATCAACGCCGAAATCACGAGGCCCGCAAGCACAGCGACCAGCAACGTGGGAAGGCGTTTTGTCATCACCAATGCCAGAATGATCGGCAGGGCAAAGGCCGCGAAATAGGTCACCTTGATCATGACCAGAACGACCATCATCGCACCGATGACGATACCGTCGATGGTTGGCGATTTCGGATGGATTGGCGGGATCATGGCCATCATGATAGCAATGAACGCTGCCGCCCAAGCCCATCGATTGTAATGCATCGAAAATGAGATGCTGCGCTGTGCCTCGCCGTGGACCAGTGCCAGAAGCAGGCCCATAACGATAATTCCAAAGATGACTGCAAGCGGGCGCGACAAACGGCTGAATCCAACCCACCAGACCGCGGGCAACATGGCAGCGGCAAACGCCACTTGGGCAGAAAGAACTGCCATGCCAAAGCCCATGCCACGTTCAACAAAAAAGGCGATCGGCCAGAATGCGAGCGCGCCAATCGGCGTCATGAAATCCTGATGCGGAACCTCGCCGGCGACCATCCGGAACACGATCTGGACCATGTGCAGCGTGTCACCCTCGTAGCGACCAATGTAGAAGCCGCCCTTTGCCAGTGCCGCGCCCCCCATTGCCGCCAAAATCACCAATAGAATGCCAAAAAGTGTAATTGGATTTGGTCGTGTCATGCCTGCCCCTTTGCAATGGTTCGTCCATTTTTCGCCACAATAGTCAGGCATAGACGGGTTCGTAAAAGGCTTTGTGTCTGATCTGGCGACATTCCCGCCAAAGCGGCGCTTGTGCCACAACACAGTGCGATGACACTCCGAGATGGGCAGACAGGTAGACCGACATGAATATGCAAACCTCCAACGTGATGGCCCCTCCGGCGCCTAAATCCATTGCGGGCATGCAACTGCCCCCTGCAATGATGCGCGACATCTTGTTGAAAACGATGTTCCGGATGAACCTTGATATGGTCACCGAAATTTCGAAAATGATCTGCCTGCCGATCCCCGTGACACAAGAACTGGTCGATGTTGCGCGCGGCCAGAAACTGCTTGAAGCGACAGGCACGTTGAACGCCAACAACGGCAGCGAAATGGGCTATCAACTGACCGATCAAGGCAAGGCGCGCGCGCTTGATGCGCTGGTCCAGTCGGAATATTTTGGCGCGATGCCAGTGCCGCTCGATGTTTACCGCGAGCAGGTCAAACGCCAATCTATCCGTAATATCCAAGTGACCCGCGATCAATTGACAGCCGCCATGGGCCACCTGATCCTGCCCAAGGAACTGCTCGACCATCTTGGGCCAGCCGTGGGCGCGGGCCGTTCGATCCTGATGTATGGCCCTCCCGGCAACGGCAAGTCGTCGATCTCGAACGGGATCCGCGACGCACTTGGTGACAAAATCTATGTGCCGCGCGCGATTGAATACTCTGGGCAGGTCATCACGGTTTATGATCCGATTGTGCATTCTGCCGCCGAGGCCGATGTGGATGATCCCACGTCCTTGCGCCGCACGTCGGGCCGCTTTGATACGCGCTATGTGTTGTGTGAACGCCCTACTGTGATCACCGGCGGCGAGTTGAACTTGTCGATGCTTGATCTGGTCTATAACCCCACCGCGCGCACCTATCAGGCACCTTTGCAGCTCAAAGCCACAGGCGGGATTTTCATCGTCGATGACCTTGGCCGTCAGGCTGAACCACCCCAAGCACTTGTGAACCGCTGGATTGTCCCGCTGGAAGAGAACAAGGATATTCTGGCGCTGCAATCGGGCGAAAAATTTGAAGTGCCGTTCGACACATTGGTCATATTCTCGACCAACTTTCACCCCAACGAGATTTTCGACAAAGCCGCCCTGCGCCGGATCTTTTTCAAGATCAAAATCGATGGACCCGAACAGGAGGATTTCTTGAAAATCTTTGCGATGGTCGCACGCAAACGCAAGATGCCGCTGGACGAAAGCGCGTTGGTCCATCTGCTTAAGAAAAAATACCCAACGATCGAGAATGTCTATGCCAACTATCAGCCGATCTTTTTGATCGACCAGATGATCGCAATTTGTGAATTCGAAGGGATACCCTATCAAATGTCCCCTGAATTGATTGATCGCGCCTGGGCAAACATGTTCGTTAAAGAAGAAGAAATCATTCACTAGAGCGGTTTGGGACGGGCGACGCCCGTCCGACCGGCTGGGGTTTCACCCCAGACCCCAGAGTATTTCTGAACACAAGAAGCCGATTGGACTTGAACGCGCTGCGGTCTTGGCCACTTTGGGCACATGCTCTCGTTACCGCCTCATTTTGAAAACTGGTTCACCAAGCGCGGCTGGTCCCTACACCCGCATCAGCGCCAGATGCTGGAGCGTGCCGACGCACCGGCCTTGTTGCTGATCGCGCCCACGGGGGGTGGCAAAACGCTGGCGGGATTCTTGCCGTCATTGGTGGAACTGGCGAGCGGAAATCATGACGGATTGCATACGTTGTATGTCAGCCCGCTTAAGGCGCTGGCCGCTGACATTCGTCGCAATCTGGGCGTGCCCATCGCGGAATTGGACCTGCCGATCCGCGTTGAGGACCGCACGGGCGATACCTCTTACACACGCAAACGCCGCCAACGCGCTGACCCGCCGCACATTCTGCTGACCACGCCAGAGTCGCTTGCCCTGCTGATCAGCTACGAAGATGCACCGCGTATTTTTGCGGGGCTAAAGCGGGTTGTGATCGACGAGGTGCACGCCCTGTCGGAAAGTAAACGCGGGGATCAACTGATGCTGGCCGTATCGCGATTGCAGACACTTGCGCCAGGTCTGCGTCGTGTGGGGCTGTCGGCCACGGTCGAAGATCCGGATGCGATTGCCCGCGAATTGGCCTGCCATCCTGATCCATGCACCATCATTCACGCCGACCCCGGCCCCGACCCAGACATCGCAATGTTGACCACTGCGACCCCGCCGCCGTGGTCGGGGGGTGGCGGGAAATATGCGATTGCCGAAGTTCTCGACCAGGTCGCGGCCCATCGCACCACGTTAATTTTCCACAATACCCGCGCGCAGGCCGAGATTTTCTTTCACAACCTTTGGCTAGCCAATGCCGACAACCTGCCTATCGGTATCCATCATGGTAGTCTGGACCGCGCCCAGCGCGAGGGCGTTGAAGCTGCCATGGTGCGTGGTGAATTGCGCGGTATCGTTTGCACTGGCAGTCTGGATTTGGGGATTGATTGGGGGGACGTTGACCTTGTGATCCAGATCGGCGCGCCCAAGAACGTCAAACGACTGGTGCAGCGGATCGGGCGAGCCAATCATCGCTACAATGCCCCTTCAAAGGCGCTGCTGGTTCCTGCGAACCGCTTTGAGGTGGTGGAATGTGTAGCAGCCCTCGCTGCGGCAAAGGCCCATGATCTGGACGGCGATCCCAAGGGGGCTGGACCGCGCGATGTGCTGTGCCAGCATATCTTGATCCGTGCCTGTGCCGGACCGTTTGATGAGCGCGCACTGCTGGATGAAGTGCGCAGCGTCGGCGCGTATCGTGCCATAAGCCGGGCGCAGTTTGACGACTGTTTGGATTTTTGTGCAACGGGCGGGTATGCCCTGCGGGTCTATGACAAATGGCAACGGCTGAAACAGACCGACGGCCTGTGGCATCTGCGTGATCCCCGCACGGCCCAGCGTATCCGCATGAATATTGGCACAATTCAGGATACTGATACGCTTAAGGTACGGTTTCGCGGGCGCGGTGGTAAAGCATTGGGCGAGGTCGAGGAGAGCTTTGCTGCGTCCTTGAGCGTTGGCGATACATTCCTTATCGGCGGGCAGATCGTGCGCTATGAGGGCCTGCGCGAGATGACAGTCGAGGTATCGCGTCGCGCGGACAAGACGCCCAAAGTCGCGACCTTTTCGGGCACGAAGTTCGCCACGTCGACGCAGCTTTCGGCGCGCATTCTGGCGATGTTCCAACAAGACAGCTGGCCCGAACTCCCCCGCGCAACTGCACAGTGGCTGGCATTGCAGCGTGATATTTCGAAACTGCCCGAGGCGGATCGCATTCTGGTGGAAACTTTTCCACATGACGGGCGCCATTACACCTGCGCTTACGGCTTTGCGGGCGGCAACGCACAGCGCACATTAGGCCTGATCGTGACCCAGAGGATGGAAGCGGCGGGCCTGCATCCGATGGGGTTTGTGGCCACGGATTATGCGACGTTGATCTGGGGGCTGGACCCCGTCAGCGACCCTGCCCCGTTGTTCGTGCCCGCGGCATTGCATGACGGTCTGGAAAACTGGCTTGGTGGCAATGCGGTAATGAAAAAGACCTTTCGCGCCTCGGCTACGATTGCCGGACTGATCGAGCGCAACCTCCCACAGGCCCGCAAATCTGGACGGCAGGCCACGTTTTCCAGCGATATTCTTTATGATACCCTTCAAAAATACGACCCCGACCATTTGATGATGCGGATCACCCGCGAAGAAGCGCTGCGCGGTTT
>JBLHNX010000045.1:0-11953 GCA_047622125.1 Paracoccaceae bacterium
GCTGCCTGCGCCTTGGCAATCTCTTTTTTGATCTTCAATGCACCGTCGGACAATTCAACGTCCTTGGCTTTCGCCATGAATGCGTCAAAGCCACCGCGGTGGTCCACAGTGCGCAAGGCAGCGTTCGAGATACGCAGCTTGAACGTGCGGCCCAGCACATCGGACATCAGCGACACATCTTGCAAGTTAGGCAAGAAGCGACGGCGGGTTCTGTTCTTGGCGTGGCTGACATTGTTGCCAGACATCGGCCCTTTTCCGGTCAATTCGCAGCGGCGCGACATATCTCGTATCCTTGTCTTGTCGGGTTGCGCGGATCGGTCCGCGGCCCCGTTTCAAACGGCTTTGGCCTTGCACTTCGCAAGGTCGTGAATTCGGTTTGCGGGAGTTACGAGGATTCCTTGGGGCCGTCAACCCGCATGGCACGTGTTTTGCGCGAATTGGCCCGCAAAGTGCATTACCGTTAGGTCTTGGCTGAAAACGCCGGATCGACCACGGATGCCGCCGCCACAGACGGAAGCGCGCGGCCCGCTGCGACTTCTGCTTCGGCAGCAATCAATCGCGCCTGCATCGCCGGATCGTCGGCCAGTCGCGCAAGTAATTGCAATCGCACTTCTTCGTGGAACCAATAGCGGGCCTGCTCACCGCGCCGCTGCGCCCAAACCCCATTGTCACGCCGCCAGTTTATCACGGTCTGCATTTCACCCCAGGCTGTGTCCAACCCTTGGATTTCAAGCGCCGAGACAGCCATCGCTTTGGGGTATCCTTCGGGGTCTTCAGGGCGTTTGCGCAACAGTCGCAGCGCGCCCGAATAATCTGCGCAGGTGCGCATGGCTTGGGATTTCAGATCTCCATCGGCCTTGTTCACAAGGATCAGATCGGCGATTTCCATGATTCCGCGTTTGACGCCCTGCAACTCGTCCCCGCCCGCAGGGGCAAGCAACAGCACGAACAAGTCCGACATTTGCGCGACGACCGTTTCAGATTGGCCCACGCCCACGGTTTCGATCAGCACCACGTCAAATCCCGCCGCCTCGCACAGGGCCACCGCCTCGCGGGTGCGGCGCGCTACTCCGCCAAGCTGGGTCTGACTTGGGGATGGGCGGATAAACGCATTTGGATCACGACTAAGGTGGTCCATCCGCGTTTTATCGCCAAGGATCGACCCGCCGGACCGCGCGCTGGACGGGTCCACGGCCAACACGGCAACGCGCAGGCCTTGTCCCGTAAGCATCAGCCCGAACGCTTCGATAAAAGTGGATTTGCCAACGCCGGGCGTGCCTGACAGCCCGATCCGCAGCGCTTGTTTGCCGGTGCCAAGGGCCGCCAGCAATTGCGCGGCCTGTAGGCGATGATCGGCGCGCGCGCTTTCCACCAGCGTAATGCCACGGGCCAGGGCGCGGCGTTCACCGGCGCGTATTCCTTTGGTAAGATCATCAATCAACGTCATGCCCCTTCATTGCGCGACGCAGGCGGTGTGTCTAGGGCCGAAGGCGTTTCACGGTCCAAATCAGCACCCCCGCCAAGACGCCCTAGAACGCGCCGCTGACCCCCAGCAGGGTCATCCCGCTGGCAGCAATCACAAAGGTCAGCGCGGCAGCCTCGGTTTGGGATTTATCTGCAAAGGCCGCGGACAATGACCCGACAAGCGCCGAGATCAGCACCAGCCCTGCAACGGCGGTGATCAGCACGGCGGGGGCCAGTCCGGCCAGTGTTGCAATCGCGCCCGCCGCCATCGCAAGCGCCACATAGGCCACGCCCAAGGTGATCGCAGCCCAGTAGCGGCGCGCCGGATCGGCCCCGCCAGAACGATCGCAAATCATGACGCATAGCTGACAAAAGCGGCCAAAAGGCCCATCATGACGGCCGAGGCGGGCATATCGCGCAAGGGGCGCTCCTTGACTTAGGTTGCGGATTTGGGTTGTGGATTTAGGCCGCGCGGATCGTGATTGCCTGTGCCGCGATTGACAAGGGCGCCTGTGCAGGGTCCAACCCATGCATGGCCGATACCCTTCCCATTGACGACGTCCTGCCCGAACTGGTCACGGCTTTGCGTGAACCTGGCCGCGCCGTCCTTCAGGCTCCGCCCGGTGCCGGTAAAACGACCCGCGTACCCTTGGCGATGCTGGACGCGGGGCTGACAAAAGGGCGCATTGTGATGCTAGAGCCGCGCCGCCTTGCCACGCGCGCCGCCGCCGAACGGTTGGCACAGCAGTTGGGTGAAGCTGTCGGCGCGCGCGTGGGCTACCGGATGCGCGGTGATAGCAAGGTTTCTGCGAATACGCGGATCGAGGTCGTGACCGAGGGCATCCTGACCCGCATGATTCAAAGTGATCCGGAATTGACGGGCATCGGCGCGGTGATCTTTGATGAATTCCACGAGCGGTCCCTGAATGGCGACTTAGGGCTGGCATTGGCGCTTGAGGTCCGCAGCGCATTGCGCCCCGATCTGATCTTGCTGGCAATGTCCGCGACACTGGATGCAGGGCCAGTGGCCGCACTGATGGATGGTGCGCCGATGATCACATCACAGGGCCGCAGTTATCCGGTCGAAACCCGTTGGCTGGATCGCCCCACACCCAAAACCACCCGCCTTGAAACTGCGACCGCCGAACTGGTGCGACAGGCCGTCGCCGACAGCACGGGCGGCGTGCTGGTGTTTCTGCCCGGCGAGGGCGAAATCAGGCGCGTCGAAGGGTTACTGAACAAATCCCTGCCCGCCGAGTGTTCAGTGCGCCCGCTTTACGGTGCCCTGCCCTTTGCCGCTCAGCGCGCCGCAATTGCGCCGGTTGAAACAGGCCGCAAAGTGGTGCTGGCCACGTCGATTGCCGAAACCTCGCTAACGATCGAGGACATTCGCGTTGTGGTCGATGCAGGTCGCGCAAGGCGCGCGCGGTTTGACCCGGGCAGCGGCATGTCGCGCCTTGTAACAGAACGTGTGACCAAAGCCGAAGCGACCCAGCGTGCAGGCCGCGCGGGGCGTGTGGCGGCAGGGGTGTGTTACCGGCTGTGGACGAAAGGCGAAGACGGCGCGCTTGCGGCCTTTCCACCGGCCGAAATCGAGGCGGCGGACCTCACGGGCCTTGCACTGGAACTGGCACTTTGGGGCGCGGACGATCTGGCGTTTCTGACACCGCCCCCCGACGGTGCGCTTGCCAATGCCCGCGATTTGTTGGTCAGCCTTGGTGCGCTGGACCGTCAAGGCGGGATCACGCAACACGGGCGCAAGGTCGCGGCCCTGCCCCTGCATCCGCGCCTTGGGCATATGTTGCTAACGGCTGGTCGCGCGGCAGCGCCGTTGGCCGCATTGATGGCGGCGCGTGATCCGCTGCGCGGTGCGCCCGCTGATCTGGAATTGCGGCTGCGTGTTATCGACGGGCGAACAAAGCCGGACGCACAGGTCAACCGGCCTGCGTTGGAGCAAATCAAGCAGGAAGCCAAGCGTTTGGCCAAGCTTGCCCCTGTGTTGGATACCGCGACCAGTCACGCCGCCTGCGCCGCACTTGCCTACCCCGACCGGATCGGATTGCGCCGTGCTGGCGATGCCCCGCGTTACGTGCTGTCTGGTGGCAAAGGTGCGGTGTTCGATAACGCCGATCCACTGGCGGGCCAGCGCCTGATTGTCGCGACGGATCTGGATGGAGACGGGCGCGAGGCGCGTATCCGGCTTGCCCTGCCGATTGCTGATTCCGAGGTCCGGGACCAGTTTGGCGATCAGATCGCTTGGCGCGATGTATGCCTTTGGTCACGCCGTGAACGCCGGGTGTTGACGCGGCAACAGGAATGCCTTGGCGCGCTGGTCTTGGATGATCGCAACTGGCCGGATGCAGACCCAGACATGATTGCGCGCGCGATGCTGGACGGGGTGCGCGAATTGGGTTTGCGGATCACGGGTGCTGCGGCGCTGTTTCGTGCACGGGTGATGTTGTTGCAAAGTGGTGGTAATCTGCCCGACATGTCCGACGAGGCCTTGATGGATACTCTGGAGGATTGGCTGCTGCCGCATCTGACTGGTGTGAAAACCGCCGAAGGCTGGCGCAAGTTTGAGCCCCTGCCCGCCCTGCGTGCGATGTTGGATTGGGATCAAACGCTGAGGTTGGATCGCGAGGCGCCTGCGAAGTTCCGCACGCCTTTGGGCAACGCAGTGGCTATTGATTATGCGCCCGATTTCCCGACGATCTCTGTGCGCATTCAGGAAATGTTTGGCGTGACGCGCCATCCGACGGTGGGCAAGACACCGCTGCGGGTGGAGCTGCTATCACCCGCGCGCCGTCCCGTGCAGGTCACGATGGACCTGCCGGGATTTTGGGCCACGTCATACCAAGACGTGCGCAAGGATATGCGCGGCAAATATCCGCGCCATCCATGGCCCGAAGACCCCACGCAGGCCGACCCTACCTTAAGGACCAAGCCGCGCGGGACCTAACGTGTTTAAGCGGCATCGATTCCGACCACTTCGATGGCAAAGTTCAGGTCTTTGCCAGCAAGCGGGTGGTTGGCATCCAGAACCACCTCGGTTTCGCTGACTTCAGCGATGGTCACGGGCACAACTTGGCCCTGCGGTGTCTGCATCTGCAATTGCAGACCTGCCTCGACCGGAATGTCGGCTGGAATGTCAGTGCGCGGGATTGCCTGAAGTGCTGCGGGGTCAGTTTCGCCATAAGCATCCGCACATGTTACATCGACGGATTTCTTGTCGCCCTCGGCCATGCCGGGAAGGGCCGCGTCAAGGCCGGGAATGATCTGACCGGAGCCGACCACGAATTCCAGCGGATCGCGACCCGCGGAGCTGTCGAAGGTTTCGCCGTTGGTGAGTGTTCCCGTGTAGTGGATGCGCACGGTGTCGCCGTTCTTGACCTGCGTCATAGAGCCTCTTTTAAGTTGAAAGGGTGAATTTCGGGGCCGCGCGGCGCGCAGGTTCCCGGTTGCGATGGCATTTAGTTAGTACCCCCGCGCCTTGATTGCAAACCGTTGGCCGCCGCCCCCTTTCCCCTTGGCCCGCCCCGTGTCAAAGTTTGGACGAGTTTTACCCGAGCCAATGGAGGCCACCATGCCCATCACGACTTGCATCTTTGACGCTTATGGCACGCTATTTGATGTGGCCGCCGCTGCGCGCATCGCAGCGGATGAACCGGGGCGCGAAGATCTCGCAAAAGTCTGGCCACAAATCGCGCAGGATTGGCGGCGTAAACAGTTGGAATACACATGGCTGCGTGCGGTCGCAGATCAGCACTGCGATTTCTGGCAGGTCACGCAGGACGGGCTTGATTGGGCAATGGAGGCCGCTGGGCTGAATGACCCCGAAACCCGTGAACGCCTGCTGGCGCTATATTGGGAATTGCCTGCCTTCCCCGAAGTACCCCAGATGCTGGCTGACCTGAACGCGCGCGGTTTGCGCTGCGCGATCTTGTCCAACGGATCACCCGAAATGTTGCAAGCTGCGGTGGACTCGGCTGGGATCGGCGAAATGCTGATCGCCAGCCTGTCGGTGCAAGATGTCGGCGTGTTCAAGCCGCACGCACGGGTTTACGACATGGTCGGCGCGCGCTTTGGCTGTGCCCGCGACGAGGTGCTGTTTGTGAGTTCCAACGGCTGGGACGCGGCGGGCGCCGCAGGCTATGGGTTTCAGACCGTATGGGTTAATCGCGCAGGCGATCCCGTTGATCGCCTCTATGCTACGCCGCACCACATCATGTCCAATCTTGCGACCATACGGGAGCTTTGCTGATGCCCGATTTTACCGCCGCCGATGGCACACGCCTGCACTACACCGATGAGGGGAGCGGCCAACCTGTGCTGTGCCTTGCAGGGCTGACACGCAATGGTGGCGACTTTGATCATGTAGCCCCGCATTTGGCGGGCCTGCGTCTGATCCGGTTTGATTATCGCGGGCGCGGGCAATCGGATTGGGCAGACCCCGCGACCTACACGATCCCACACGAAGCACAGGATACGCTCGCGTTGATGGATCATCTGGGGCTGGAAAGGGCTGCGATTCTTGGGACCTCGCGCGGCGGGTTGATCGCGATGATGATCGCTGCCGTGGCCAAAGATCGCCTGACGGGCGTTGCGCTGAACGACATCGGGCCCGATATTTCCGAAGCGGGCCTAAAGGTCATTCGCAACTACATCGGCAAGAACCCCGCGCAGGCGACATATACCGAGGCCGTGGAATTTCGCGCGCGCAACTGGGTGCAGTTCAAAAACGTGCCAAAGGCGCGCTGGCTGGCGGAAGTGCGAAACCACTATCGCGAAACGCCCGATGGCCTTGTGATCCGCTATGATCCGAAACTGCGCGATGCCGTATTAGAGGCAGGCACGCAGCCAGTGCCGGACTTGTGGCCGCTGTTTGATGCCTTGGATGGCCTGCCGCTTGTATTGATCCGTGGGGCGAACTCCGATCTTCTGACGCCCGAAACTGCCGCCGAAATGCGCCGCCGCCAACCCGATATGATCTTTGCCGATGTGCCCGACCGTGGTCATGTGCCGTTTCTGGACGAACCTACAGCGTTGAATGCCTTGGCCCAGTGGCGGGCGTTGCTATGAATATCGACATGATCCGCGCGGCGGCCGAGCGTTTGCATGGGCACGCGCGCCACACGCCCTTGTTATCATCCCCGGCACTTGATGCGATTGCGGGCAAGCGCATTTTGGTCAAGGCCGAATGCCTGCAACACACTGGCAGCTTCAAGTTTCGTGGCGGCCGCGCGGCAATGTCGGCTTTGGATGCGGCACAGTTGAAATCCGGCGTCATCGCCTTTTCCTCCGGCAATCACGCTCAGGGCGTTGCATTGGCGGCGCGTGAATTTGGCGCGCCATGCGTGATCGTGATGCCGTCCGATGCACCTGCGGTAAAGATCGCAAATACCCGCGCGCTGGGGGCCGAAGTGGTGCTTTATAATCGCGCCACGGATGACCGCGACGCGATTGGCGCACAGCTGTCCCTTGATCGCGGTCTGACCCTGATCAAACCGTTTGACGACCTGCAGGTGATCGCGGGCCAAGGCACAGTCGGCCTTGAGATTGCCGCCGATGCCGCCGCCCTTGGGATTTCCAGCGCTGATGTGCTGGTCTGTTGTGGTGGTGGCGGGCTGACGTCGGGTATTGCGCTGGCGCTTGCGACGGATGCGCCGGACATGCTGGTGCATCCCGTTGAACCCGAGGGCTTTGACGATGTGGCGCGATCCCTTGCCACAGGCAGCATCCAAACCAACACCCGCCGCGATGGATCGCTTTGTGACGCGATCATCACGCCCCGCCCCGGTGACCTGACGTTCCCGATCATGCAACGGCTGTGTGGTGCAGGGCTGGTCGTAAGCGAGGCACAGGCTCTGCGCGCGATGGTCGCCGCCTTCAACCACTTGCGGATTGTGCTAGAACCGGGCGGGGCCGTGGCGCTGGCTGGCGCACTTTATCACCCCGATGCTACCCAAACCGACACCACGATCGCTGTTGCCACGGGCGGCAATGTCGACCCCGCGCTATTTGCGCAAACCCTCAAGGATTACGCATGACACGTTTCACGATCGCCAGTTTCAACGTCAAGAACCTGATTGCCGCGGATCAGGAATACTATCGTTTTGAAAAATACACCCCCGAAGAATACGCGTGGAAAGAGGCGTGGTTATCCGACCAGTTGCTAACGATGGACGCGGATATCGTCGGCTTTCAGGAGATCTTTGACGAGGCGCCGCTGCGGGCCGTGATCGCCGAAACCGATGCCCTTGGTATGGCGGCGAACGAGGCAAACATTCCCGACCGCACAAAACGCTATGCCCGCAAAGCGATCTTTCGCAAACTGGCCTACACGCCCTACACCGACGCCGCCCTTGCCTTTGCGCCCAACGCCAATGACGGCGGCCCCGGCGAGCGCCGCCCCGGCCTCGCGATTCTGTCGCGGTTCGGGTTTGTGGGCCAGCCCGAAGTCTTGCAGGAGCTTGACGAACCACTGACAATCCCGTTTCGCGATCTGGATGGCAGTGATGGCGGCAGCTATACAATCAAACGCCTTTCCCGCCCAATCCTAAAGGCGTGCGTGCCCGTCGCCGGTCATGTCATCACTGTGTTCAACTGCCACCTGAAATCGAAACTGGGCGAATTTCCCCGCCCCGAAGGTGCCGCATTTGCCCCCGAAGCCGATCTTGTGAACTATGACGCCGCTGGCCGCGCGATGGGGTCACTGCGCGCCGGATTGCGGCGTATGGCCGAAGCATGGGTGTTACGTGCGGCAATCATCCAAGAACTTGAAGCGGGCAACCCCGTCATCGTTCTTGGCGATTTCAACGATAACGAACACGCCGTCAGCAGCGAAATCATCAGCGGCGAGGTTCCATTCAAGAACTATGCATGGATGCGCCGTCACGATGCCCAGCGCGCCAATGACCGCTATAGCGATGAACAAAACGACATTATCACCGCCGCCGTCGAGGCAACGCGCCTGCATTCGGCGGAAAAGCTGTTCGTGCGCAAATCCCTGCGCGACATGGTGTACACCTCGGCCTTTGGCGGGGTGTTCGAGAGCATCGACCAAATACTTTTGTCGCGCCATTTCCACCCTGACGATGACAACCGGATCGGCGAGATGGAGTATTTCAGCGCGCTCAATGACCACCTCACGGACGGCTCGCACCCCGAAGCGCCATACAACAAACTGGCGTCCGATCACGGGCAAATCATCGCGCATATGCGCATTGGCAAAGACGACGAAACCTAACAACCCGCAGGCAGGTCAGGTTTTCCTGTCTGCCTGCAAACCCGCCCAGCGTCAGCATAAAATACATCAAAGTCATGCCTGTTTTAGTTACGCTCAAGGGCCACGTGTTTGACGCGTTCTTTCGCCCGACGACCCTGATTATCCTTTGCGGGCTGGGCTATGGTGCCGCGACACTTGCGATGCATGCCGCAGCAACAACGCCCAGCCCGTTCGCAATCACCGCGATTGTGCTTTGGCTCGCTTATATAGCCGTTCTGGTCGGTGCGGCGATCTTGTCCACCTAAAGCGGTTGACCCCGCCAGCCTCTGCGCCAAAGTAGCCCCGAAATCGGAGTGGCCATGAAACAACATCAAATAAAACGCGACGGCGTGACCTTGTCAGTGCGCGAGGATGGGCCAGCGGACGGCGCGCCGGTTGTGTTGCTGCACGCGTTGGGTTTGGACAACACGATTTGGGATGAATTGGTCGCCAAGCTACCGGCAGGGCTGCGGATCATTCGCCCTGACATGCGTGGACATGGGCAATCTGATGTGCCCCCCGCGCCTTACAGCATGGGCGCGCTGATCTCGGATTGCGAGGCGGTTTGCGAGGCCTTGGATGTCCGTGACGCCGTGATTGTCGGGTTGTCGATTGGCGGGTTGATCGCGCAGGGTTTGGCCGTCAAACGGCTTGATCTGGTGCGCGGGTTAGTGCTGTCGAACACGGCTGCAAAACTTGGGCGTCCAGAATTTTGGGCCGGCCGCATTGAAAGCGCTAAATCTGGCGGGATCGGCGCAATTGCCGATGACACGGTGACGCGCTGGGTCGGTCCCCGCGGGGATATTGGCAAGATGACACAGGCCCGCGCAGTGTTGATGCGATGCAATCCGACAGGATACATCGGGTGCTGTGCTGCCATTGCGGGCACCGATTTCTGGACCCCAACAAGCGGATTGCGGCTGCCCACGCTGGGTATCGCGGGGTCTGACGATGGGGCCACGCCCCCCGATCTGGTGCGTGAAACCACGGATTTGATCCCCGGATCGCGCTTTGTGTTAATGCGCCGCGTCGGACATGTGCCACCCCTTCACGATCCTGTGGCCTATGGCGCCGTCATAAGCGAATTCCTGAAAGAGATTTCCCATGGCTGAGTTTCTGCTGATCCACGGATCGTGCCATGGCGCGTGGTGTTGGCGCGATGTGATCCCCGCGTTGCAAGCGCTGGGGCACAGCGCCCGCGCGATTGACCTACCCTCGCACGGCAATGACCCCACGCCAGCCGCAGACGTCACATTGGAAAGTTACGCCGATGCGATCATCGCCGCTGCCTCGCCTGACACAATCCTTGTCTGCCACTCGATGGCGGGCTATCCGATCACGGCGGCAGCGCTCAAGGCACCCGACCGTTTTGCGGCGCTGATCTACCTTTGCGCCTATGTGCCGATCGCGGGCAAGTCGCTTGCCGATATGCGGCGTATGGCCCCGACGCAGCCCTTGCTTGCCGCGGTGCAGGTCGCGCCCGACCGCGTGACTTTCACCATTGATCCAACCCAAGCACGCGCGAAATTCTATCATGATGTGGCGGACGACGTGGCAACGTGGGCTATATCACAGCTTGGTCCGCAACCGATCCTGCCACAAGAAACCGTGCTGGCTGACGTAACAACCGACCTGCCGCGCCACTATATCCGATGCAGCGATGATCGCACGATCCCACCTGTATTTCAGCGCACCATGACCAACGATTGGCAAGGCGGGAAGGTCATCGACATGGCCACATCGCATTCGCCGTTTTTTTCGGATCCTGCGGGACTGGCCGCGCATCTGGTAGCGCTGACGCAGGATTGACTTGCAAAGTGAACCAATCGGTTTAATTGGAGCGGAGCACCAGAAAGTCGACTGCTATGGATAACCGCCTTCCGATCACATTCATCCTGATCACGGTCGTTCTCGATTCCATGGGGATCGGGCTGATCATGCCTGTGATGCCTGCCCTGATCCGCGAAATTCACGGTGGCGACCTTGGCAATGCCGCCGTCTGGGGCGGCATTCTGGCCACGGCTTTTGCGGTGATGCAATTCCTGTTTGGCCCCGTTGTCGGCAATCTATCAGACCGCTTTGGACGCCGCCCCGTGCTGTTGATCGCACTGTTGGTTATGGCGCTGGATTATCTGGTGATGGCCGTGGCGGGCGCAATCTGGCTACTATTTCTGGGCCGCATTGTTGGCGGGATAACCGCCGCAACCCATTCGACTGCCGGTGCCTATATGGCCGACATTTCCAAGCCCGAGGAAAAGGCCGCGAACTTTGGTCTGATCGGCGCGGCGTTTGGCGTCGGCTTTGTCTTGGGGCCGTTGGTCGGTGGCGTCTTGGGCGGATTTGGCACACGCGCGCCGTTTTATGCGGCGGCTGCGTTGGCCACCGTCAACCTTGCGTTCGGCTATTTTGTATTGCCCGAAACCGTGACCGACCGTATCCGCCGCCCGTTCAGTTGGAAACGCGCGAACCCTTTGGGCGCATTCAAGAATATCGGTGGATTGCCGGGTCTTGGCCGGTTGATGGTTGTGACGTTTATCTATGCGGTCGCGTTTTTCGTTTATCCCGCGATCTGGGCCTATTATGGCGAGGCTCGCTTTGGCTGGGGGCCGGGGATGATTGGTGCATCACTGGCCATGTTCGGGATTTTCATTGCGATCATGCAGGGCGTGCTGATCCGCCCGATCTTGCGCAAAATCGGCGAACGCAACGCTGTTCTTTTGGGTCTTGGCGTTGATGTGGTTGCGTTTACGGCACTTGCTTTTGTCACCAACGGCTGGATTGCCTTGGCGCTGACACCGCTGACTGCTGTCGGGTCAATAGCAGGGCCCGCGATGCAGGGGATCATGTCGCGCACTGCAAGCGACGATCAACAGGGTGAATTGCAAGGCGCGCTAACCTCGATCAATGCGATCGCGACGATCATTGCACCGCTGCTGATGACACAAACGTTCTGGTATTTCACATCCGGTGGCGACAGCTCTTTTCCGGGCGCGCCGTTCCTGTTGTCCGCCGTCCTTGTGGCAATCTGCATCGCAATTTTTCATGCTGACCGCACCAACTCGCAGACCAAGACGTAAAGCGACCTGCGTTTGTCGAATTCGCGCTTGCAGGCAAAGGGCTGGCGTCACACTCTGAACGTAACATTTTTTCAGGGAGGGGCGCATGGCCCAGATCAAAGCCGCAGTCTGCCACGCCTTTGGCGCGCCACTATCTATCGAAACCGTT